>NZ_JAAIUN010000101.1:0-568 GCF_013317245.1 Blautia sp. MSK.20.85 | reverse complement strand
AGTATTGCCCTTACTCTTATCAGTATGATTCTTTTCAGTCTTATTTATCTTAGTATTATTTCCATCCAGATTCTTGCAGTCCGGACTTCTATTTTTTTGCGTTCCGGACTTCCAGTTTCTTGCAATCCGGATTTCCAATTCTTTGCAGTCTGGATTTCCAGTTTCTGGCGTTCCAGAAGCAACGTATCTTACTGGCTTTCCTCTGATCCGTTTCACAAAATTTTTCACATATATGACAGAAGGACGATTATTCCCCTGCCGATACCGTTCGATCAATCCAATCCCATGCACACTGTCAAGCTCATAAAGAAGCTTTGTCACTGTCGTATGCGACATTCGCAACAGCTCCTGCAATTCTGCGATCGTGTAAATAATATAGACATAACCATCACCGTCAATCCAACCATTTTTCTTGGATAGGCTGATTCGATCAAGCAGAATTCCGTAAAGGAGCTTTGCGTCTGTGGACAGGCTTGCAAACTCTTTTTCTGTGAACAGAGCTTTTGGTATCCGAAAAAAAGAAAACTGGTCAGATTCTTCTGCTCTGAAATATTCAAAATCTGCCATA
>NZ_JAAIUN010000100.1:0-578 GCF_013317245.1 Blautia sp. MSK.20.85 | reverse complement strand
GTAACAAGGTAGCCGTATCGGAAGGTGCGGCTGGATCACCTCCTTTCTAAGGAAAAAGTAGAGAAGATGTGTTTTACTGTTTAGCTATCAAGCTGAAAGATTTCTGGTGCCGATGCGGTTGGGGGACACACCCGTTCCCATCCCGAACACGACGGTTAAGACCCAATCGGCCGATGGTACTGCACTGGAGACGGTGTGGGAGAGCAGGTGGGCGCCAGATCAAAAAAAGAAAGACAGGGAAACCTGATGAGATAGATGCTGGTTTTACCAGTGATCTGAGAGAAAAAGTTATTTTCCTTTCAGATGGCTGATAAAACATCAGTCAGCATTGTACCTTGAAAACTGCATACATGAGATTTGATTAAGTTAATCAAATATCCTTAAACGCAAAGTATTAAGAAATTAATGCAAACGCAAAGATAGGAAGACATCGATTTATCTGTTATAAACAGAGTAATCAAACACATACGTTACGAACGTAAGTGTAAACTTCGTGAGAAGAAAGCACTTACTGTAGTAACACGAGAATCAAGAGACCGCATCACCTACGCTAGGGTGATGAAGCGAAAGGTCAAGCA
>NZ_JAAIUN010000099.1:0-609 GCF_013317245.1 Blautia sp. MSK.20.85 | reverse complement strand
TTTTTCTTCATGGCGATGTATGAAAAAGACGGGCTTCCCTTTGAAAAAGTGGTGGCAAATATCATTCGACAGAAGTTTATCTGTCCAGCGGTAAGACCATATAAGACAGAAAATTTTTATCAGGAGATTTCCACCCTTGTAAAAAAGGAGGGTGTGCCGGATGGCAAAAAAGACAAAGCAGGAGGCTCAGCAGGAGCGTCTGTCTCTGGCGGAAAAAAGAAACCGTCAGGAAAGAAGAAACAAAAAAAGCAGAAAAGAAAGAGAACAGGAAAAGCGTAAGAAGAAACAGGAACGGAATCGCAGGAAACAGAAAGGCATTCCTACAACTGCACAGCAGAGCATTCCGTATATTCGGATGCTGCAGGATGGTATCTGCCAGGTGACAAAGACCTTTTTCTCTAAGACGATTCAGTTTTATGACATCAATTATCAGCTGGCTTTAAATGAGGATAAGACCACGATATTTGAGAATTACTGTGATTTCTTAAATTACTTTGATTCTTCCATCAGTGTGCAGCTGTCCTTTATCAATCAGCAGGTGGATGTGGCAGAATTTGAGAAAAGTATTGATATTCCGGATCAGAACGATGACTTCAATGCCATTCGTGA
>NZ_JAAIUN010000098.1:0-611 GCF_013317245.1 Blautia sp. MSK.20.85 | reverse complement strand
CTCATTGCATTTACCAACTGTACTTCCGTACCTGCCAGTCCAATGTTAGAACAGATAATATCTATTCCCTCTGCCTGATGTCTGATATAACAGTCTGAAGGAATATCTTCATCTTTCATTACTGCATCCATAAGAGCTGTAAGTGTTTCATTACTGTCATCACAATCACGATATCCAAATCCTGCGGATACATCAGACTGTGGATCGGCATCTACAATCAACACTTTCATATTCTTTTGTGCTAATCCTACTGCTAAATTAGCTGTACATGCGGATTTTCCCGTTCCCCCTTTTTGGTTTACAATAGAAATAATTCTAGCCATTTTTCATCACCTTTCATCGTCGTCAATCAAAAAGAGGACTGAATTAGACAACCGGAATCTATATTCCATGCGAGCTAATTCAGTCCTATAATTACAATAATTCTGTTGTTTTTACTCTTGTCTTACACAAATCCATTTCCAGTCTGGATCTGTAATAATTCATATTCTGGAATGACAGCGCTGCCTTATTTTTCCCTTTTTCAGGGAGTTAAAAATAAGGACTAAATTAGTGCAACCCCTTGTATTTACTGGAGTTTTCTAACTTGTCCTTATTATAACTCGACCATG
>NZ_JAAIUN010000010.1:0-118900 GCF_013317245.1 Blautia sp. MSK.20.85 | reverse complement strand
GGACAGGTGGCTCTCGCCACACCGGACTGGCGGCTCTGCCGCACCGTAATATTCATTACTATGTCAACATTCATGATTCCAGTATTTTGTTTATGATTCGAATATCTGCAGAAAACACAGTCAAAATTGCACATTTCCGTTACTTTAATTATTGGTGATATTACGCAAGCCATTACTCACCTCATAAAAATTTAATAGTATCTGACACCAATGGTCACTTCAATCAAATTGTGCCAATACTCTGGGCTGACATCCATCTCTATGCCAACCCAGAGTACTAATTTCAAATATTTTTATTCCACAGTCACACTCTTTGCCAGATTTCTTGGCTTGTCTACATCCAGACCTTTGGCTACACTAACATAATATCCCATTAACTGTAACGGAATCACTGCAAGGCTTCCTACGAAATGCTCATCAATCTTTGGAACGTATACTGCAAAGTTTACCTGATCTTCTATCTCATATTTTCCATATGTTGTTAATCCCATCAAGTATGCTCCACGACTTTTGCATTCCAACATGTTACTAATCGTTTTCTCATAAAGGTCACTTTGCGTTAATACACCAATTACCAAAGTTCCTGGTTCTATCAGGCTGATCGTACCATGTTTTAACTCTCCTGCTGCATATGCTTCCGAATGAATGTATGAAATTTCCTTTAATTTCAAACTTCCTTCCAGAGAAATCGCATAATCAATTCCTCTGCCAACAAAGAATACATCATGTGCATTTGCATATTTTGCAGCAAACCATTGAAGTCTTTCCTTATCCTGCAATATCTTCTGGATCTTCTCCGGAATTGTCAATAGCTCAGAAAGATAATTGTTGTACTGTTCTTCTGTAATCATATTTCTGACTTTTGCAAACTGAACAGCCAGACAGTACATTGCCGCAAGCTGAGCACTATAAGCTTTTGTTGTTGCTACCGATATTTCCGGCCCGGCAAGTGTATAGAATACTTTATCTGCTTCACGTGCAATACTGCTGCCAACAACATTTACGACTGCCAACGTTGTGATTCCTTTTTCCTTTGCCAGACGTAACGCCGCCAACGTATCTGCAGTCTCCCCGGACTGACTGATCACTATAACCAGAGAGTTTTTATTTAATGACATTCTTCTATATCTGAACTCCGAAGCAAGTTCCACTCTTACCGGAATATCTGACAAATCTTCTATTACATATTGTGCAGCCATTCCAACATGCCATGCAGAACCACATGCAACAATATAAATCTGATCAAATCCCCGAATTTCATCTTCTGTAAGTTCAACAGAAGATAAATCAATAGCATTATCTTTTATTACAGATCCTAAAGTATCCTTGACGGCCTTCGGCTGTTCATGGATTTCTTTCATCATAAAATGCTCAAATCCCGCTTTTTCAGCAGCTTCGGCATTCCACTTAATTTCTGTCGTCTGTTTTTCGATTTCATCTCCATCAAGATTATAGAAATGGGCTTCTCCCGGTGTTAATCTGGCAAATTCCAGATTACCAATATAATAGACATTCCTCGTATATTTCAAAATGGCAGGCACATCAGAAGCAACATAGGTTTCTCCCTCGGTCACACCAATAATCATCGGGCTATCTTTTCTTGCCACCCAGATTTCTCCTGGATAATCTTTGAACATAAGTTCCAGTGCATACGATCCCCGCACACGAACCATAGTTTTCGCAATTGCATCAATCGGACCCAGGTTATACTTCTTATAATAATAATCCACCAGTTTAATTACCACTTCTGTATCAGTCTGGCTATAAAAAGTATATCCATGTTTTAACAGTTTTTCTTTCAGTTCCGTATAATTTTCAATTATTCCATTATGCACTCCAACAACTTCTGATTCGACTTCCCCAGAACCTGATCTTGTACAATTTCCAGACACATGCGGATGAGCATTGATCTGGCTCGGCTCTCCATGTGTTGCCCAACGTGTATGTCCAATTCCGCATGTTCCTAATAACGCTTTCCCCTCATCTGTTTTTTCAACAAGATTACTCAATCTTCCCTTAGCCTTAACCACCTGTGCCAGATGCTCCCCATCTCGCACAGCAATTCCGGCTGAATCATATCCTCGGTACTCTAACTTAGACAATCCATTTAATAAAATAGGTGCCGCCTGTTGTCTCCCGGTAAAACCTACTATTCCACACATAAAAAATTCTACTCCTTAGCTCACAAATATGTATATGTCAATATTCCCCCTGGCATTGTCTTTTAGTCCCTCTTAAAAATATCCCTTGTGTATACCTTTTCTTTCACATCGTCCAGGCAAGTGTCATATCTATTTGCTATAATTGCCTGACTCTGTTCTTTAAATTTCTCCAAATCATTTACAACCTTGCTACCAAAGAAAGTACTTCCATCTTCCAGTGTTGGCTCATAAATGATAACCGTAGCTCCTTTTGCTTTGATTCGCTTCATTACCCCCTGTATAGATGACTGGCGGAAATTATCTGAATTTGATTTCATAGTAAGACGATATACACCAATCACAACCTCTTTTTCCATAGAAGCATCATAAGTATTTTCATCATCATAAGCATAATACCCTGCTTTCTGTAAAACACGATCTGCTATGAAATCTTTCCTGGTTCTATTTGATTCAACGATAGCAGACATCATATTCTGTGGAACATCTTCATAATTAGCCAAAAGCTGCTTAGTATCCTTTGGTAAGCAATAACCACCATATCCAAATGACGGATTATTATAATGTGATCCAATTCTTGGATCAAGACACACACCGTTAATGATCTGCTGTGTGTTCAACCCTTTCATTTCGGCATATGTGTCAAGCTCATTAAAATATGATACTCTGAGAGCCAGATATGTATTAGCAAATAACTTCACTGCTTCCGCTTCTGTAAATCCCATAATCAAAGTATCAATATTCTCTTTAATAGCACCTTCCTGTAATAATCCGGCAAATGTATTCGCAGCCTTTACAAGTCTAGCATTTTGAATATCCGTTCCCACAATAATTCTTGACGGATATAGATTATCGTACAATGCCTTAGATTCACGCAAAAACTCAGGGCTAAAAATAATATTGTCACAATGAAATTTTTCTCTAATACTTGCTGTATATCCTACTGGAATTGTCGATTTTATAACCATAATCGCATCTGGATTATATTCAATAACCAACTTGATCACAGCTTCTACTGCTGATGTATCAAAGAAATTTTTCTTACTGTCATAGTTTGTGGGAGCAGCAATAACTACAAAGTCCGCATCTTTATACGCTGATTTTGCATCTAATGTTGCCGTTAGATGCAATTTCTTCTCTGACAGATATTTTTCAATATATTCATCCTGAATTGGAGATTTTTTTTGGTTTATTAATTCTACTTTTTCTGGAATAATATCTACTGCCATCACTTCATGGTGTTGCGATAACAAAGTAGCTATGGATAATCCCACATATCCAGTTCCTGCAACTGCAATTTTCATATTCGCATACCTCCTGCTTTACACTTCTGTTTCTACTGAATTTTAGACTATATCATAAAATTCCTTTAAAATAGACGTTCCATTTTCTAAAATTTCTTTTGTCTTTTTATAATAATTTTCTGCAGTATTTTCTACATAATACGGATTAATTATTTTTTCATTTTTCCCGGTAATCTCTTTCATTGCCTGACCGATCATACTACTGTCGCAAGTGACATCAATAACACTGTTACCATGTACTCGTCCTCTTTGTCTATCTCCAATATTAATTGTATACCTTCCTAATGACGGTGTTTCAATAATTCCAGATGACGAATTTCCTATTAATGCCACAGAATTTTTTACTAAATATAAAAACGAATCTACATTCAAGTTTTCATAATAATACGCATTTTCATGTTCATCCACATAATTGAGCCATGAAGAACGTATGATATCAGATTTTGTATCTGCATTCGTCCCCATAAAAATAACACTCATTCCATTCATATTTTCCTGCAATGCAGTCAATACTTCTTTCACCTGATCTTCCATTTTCACATCAGTTAGTGTTTCGGGATGAAAAGCTACAACCCAGTATTTTTGTGGAATAAGTTCTTTTACTTTTTCAATTACTTTCTCTTCATCTATTTTGCAACAATTTTCTGCCCCTAATGCCCCAAGATAAAATACTCTTTTAGGATCTTCTCCCAACTGTATTACACGTTTTCTATATTCTTCTGTACTGGTAAAATGATACTGACTCATTTTGGTAATAGAATGACGTATAAATTCATCATAATTGCCATATGTAACTTCCCCACCATGTAAATGCAAAATTGGGATTCTTTGCATAGCTGCTGCAATCGCAACCGCCATCATTTCATATCTATCTCCAAGTATAATTAATAAATCAAATTTATTATTTTCAAAATAATTTCCAAAGCAATCTAAAGCTGTTGCCATGCAATGCATCACATTCGCATTACTGTCATTCTCTATATTTAGCGGAATCTCCAAATCGATTTTAAATCCATCCTGTCGTATTATATCTACAGAGTGACCAAACTTATCTTCTAAATGTGAACCTGTAACCAATACTGAAAACTCAATATCTTTGTCATTATCTAATAATCTTAAAAAATTTTTTACTATTCCATAATCTGCTCTTGAACCAGTCGCATACGCTACTCTATACTTTCCCATACTAACCTTCTTTTACTGATTTATAATAGTTTCGGCAATTTTAAAATCAAGTTCTGTATCTATATCTATACTGCGCTCTGCCGGCATTTTATATGCGTAACAATCTTCTCTATACAGATTTGTATTTTCCAAAAAAGCCTTCACATCTGCCATATAAATTGCCCCATTTATCCTATAAAACGTTTCTAATTTCTGTCTTTGTTTATTACTGTCTGCCCGCAAAAATCCGGATAACGAATTATTTTCTGGTAAAGTATTACTCCACAATGGCGAATGCTCCATTTCACAAACTGATACAACCGCTATTGCATCTTTCTCTTTAAATAATTCATAAGCTTTTTTTATATCTTCGTACTTTCGCAATGGAGATGTTGGCTGTAAAAGCGTAAATGTATCAAATACAATTCCCATCTCCTGATATTTTTTCAATACTTCTTTTACAACATCCCATGATGACGCTACATCTGATGCATTTTCTTCTGATCGATAAAAAGGTACTTCTGCTCCATATTGTATTGCAATCTCGCCATATCTTTCAGAATCCGTAGAAACCAATATGTGTGAATAAATCTCTGATTTCTTCGCTGCTTCTATGCTATATGCAATTAACGGTTTTCCATTTAATAATTTTATATTTTTATCTTTCAAGCCTTTCGAACCGCTTCTTGCAGGTATTATTGCTAAATTATTCATCTTCTCTATTCACTCCTTTACAAGAAATCAATTCATCTATTTCAAAATCTTTTTCAGCTTCTTTCCCCAACACCTCATACCAATGAATCGGAGAAATTCCATTTCCTGGTCTTTTACAAGTGATATTCTCTTCGGAAAACATTTCACCTCTCATGATTTTTCTTTTTGCTACAATAGATTTTCTTGCAACGAATATATTGCTTCGTTCAGATTCAGTCACTTCTTTCGTTTCATTTCCAAGCATAATTTCAGCTTTATGCACACCTACACACAATTCTTTTAGTTCTTCTGGTGTAATAGACGCTTTATGATCAGGTCCTGGCATAGCTTTATCTAAAGTAAAATGTTTTTCGATAAATTTAGCTCCCAATCCAACAGCCACAAGAGAAGCAACAATTCCTTCTGAATGATCTGAAAGTCCGATTTTCCAATCTGGTGCTAATTCTTGAAGCTTATTCATGGCAAGCAAATTCATATCTTCCGGCTCTGTTGGATATTGTGTATTACAATGTAATACCGTAAAACTTGTGTCTTTACTTTGTTGCAAAACATTTATTGCATATTTAACTTCATCAATCGTAGACATTCCTGTTGATAGAATTACTTGTTTATTTTGACATTCAATTGCTGCTACCCTCTGTAAATAAGGAAGATTTGTAATCTCTCCTGATGGTACTTTCCATATATTCTGACCGATTTTTTGCAAAAATGAAAAAGATTCAAAATCAAATGGCGTAGAAAAAATCTGAATATCTAAAGTAGAAGCATACTGTACCAATTCCAAATATTCAGTTTCCGTTAATGCCAATTTTTTTAACATATCTAGCTGTGAACCATTTCCATCATTTTTTTTCTGATATTCGGCTTTAGGGGCATATCTTGAAACAAGATTTTCTGGCACAAAACTTTGGAATTTAACTGCATCTGCTCCAGCTTCTTTCGCTTTTTTCATCATTTTTTTTGCCAATTCAACACTTCCATTATGATTGCAGCCAATCTCTGCAACAATTTGAATATCACTCATTTCTAATCTCTCCTCTTTATAACTCTAGCAGGTACACCTACTACAGTTACTTTCTCCGGTATATCTTTAATAATCACACTACCTGAACCAATAATTGCATTGGAACCGATTTTCAATTGACCGTTACACACAGATGAACTGCCCAAAAAAACACTATTTCCTACAATAACATTTCCATTTATGACAGAATTTGTTGATAAATGATTGTGATCACCCACTTTACATTCGTGTTCAATCAAAGCCTTTGTATTTATAACATTATTATTTCCTATCTCTGCATCAGCATTTATTACTGCCATTTTACCTACAAAATTCCCTATTCCCATTTTTGCACTGGCCGATATAATTGCTGAAGAATCAATAATATTGATTATGTTCAATCTTCGTTCTCTAATTCTGTCAAACCATAACTTACGGTATCCAACATCTCCAATAGAAACAAAATAACTATATTTTTCACAATTTGGAATATCTTCAAGTCCCGTACCCAAGATTGGTAATCCCATATGCATACCTTTTTTGTTGCTATCTATGAATCCACATAATTCATATTCTGATTTATTAATTGAATCTGCAACTGACTTTGCATGTCCACCAGCTCCTATTAAAATCAGTTTTTTCATCTAAAATCACCTCAAATCTATTTTCTAAGATACTCTCTCAGTTTATTCCAATTTTTTATACCTATTTTAACAAATGATGACACTATTCTTTTATTCATTTTTTACATATGTACATGTGGCTATCAATATAAACTTTTCCATTTAATCCACTCACTTTTATTCTATAAAATCGTTCTTTACTTTATCAAAAATTTCCTTACCCTCAAGACAAGATTGTGAAAAATAAATTTGTGAAACAAATTCCATACCATATCTCATTTCCAAAATATTTTTTATATCTCTTATCCTTTTTGATACAGCTTTACTATCCTCAATCATATATTCTGGTTCATCTAACGTAAACTGTATAAGTTTTCCTGCTTGATTAAGCTTTATGCCCCCCCACGAATAATGGACTCTGTAATCTATATCTGTGTACACTTTTTATATTAACCATTAAATCCAATTCGGATAATTTTTCATTTTCAGGCACAATACAACAAAAAGTATCTCCCGTTTCAATTAACCATTCTTGTATTTGTAAATATGCATTATAGACTTTTTTCAAAAAATCTGCCGATATTTTCTTTTGTAAATACCAATCCAAATTACCTGGATTTTTGCTTTTTCTCTTCAAAACTCGAACATTTATTTTATGTTGATCTGTATATAAATTCATCCCCATTCTATGATTACCATCTAGAAGCCTCATATCCTTATCTACTATAAATAAAGAATTCGGATCATATCCTTTGCTTTGATATGATGTAATTAATTTTGAGAAAGCCATGTTCCCATCTTCCTCCCGATGTTTATTACCATATGCTGCCCTACTAACCGTATTTTGCCATACAAATGTTTGTTTATTATATTCTACATAATCCTTTATATCCAAATACCTCGTAGTAGCTAGAAACTGATTATGTTCTACATTTCTTCTTAAATTCATTATATCTCCAATAGAAGCACTACATGACTGAGCTGTTCTACTATCATATAAATCTACCAACATCTTTTTTATACTAAACATTTTAATTTTCTCCTCCCAATACTTTCCATTTTATACGATTCAAAATAGTTGGTTTTGCATACTTTTCTGTCCAGAAATGAATATTCGCATCTGATTTTTCTAACTTCTTTTCAAAACTCTTCTGAAAAGTATTTCGTGGCGCTGGTAATATAATTCTTGGATTATTACGAATTATTTCTTGGCTATCTACATTTCTAATTAAAAAGTATTTTTCTACTTCATTAAAAATTTTTTTTCCTTTTTCAGTCAACACTAATACTGCCGAACACCCAAGACTATCTGTAAATTCGGGACATACTTTTTCCATTCCCCACGCATCTCCTATCAATAGATCACTCATAATATTCTGTCCCTTATATTCGCAACTCAAACATCTATTTCTTTCAAACAAACCATCTGTAAAGCATTTCAAAAAGTAACCATCATTTTTTCTAAACGTTATATGTTCAGTTCCATTCTTAAATTGAAACTTCAATCCATAATTTAAGCATCCTTTTGTTTTATCTCTCATAGACACTTTAATAATTGAACTTTCACTCATTCTTTCCTCTTCAGCTAAATATTTTTTCCATATTTTACGTTCTATAGATCCATGACATACAACTGCCAGCGTAATTAATTTATCACTTTTAACACACTTTTTTACTGCTGCAACTTGACATGGGACTCCTGAAAAAAGTACTATTTTTCCCTTTTCTACAATCTGCTTGATTTTCACTATGCAATCATTTAAGTCACTTTTCACATATTTTGATCCCATCATTTTTTTGCAAATTTCTATCTCATTAGAAACAATATGTTTGGGCATAAACTTGTCATCATATATACAACCACAAACATATCCGTCCATTTCTAATACTTTTTGTGCTATTTGAAAAAAAACACCGCCTGACGAACTTACTTTTCTGATTTCATTGTTTTTGTTTTTAACTATATATCCCTCAATACAATTCAGTTCTTCTATATCTTCAGGTTTATTCAATTCAATACATACTCTTTCACATCTATTGCAATTAATACACTTTTGCAAATCAATTTCTGGATGTATGTTTTCATCAAATGATATTGCTTTGGTTGGACAAGCTTCTGCACATGCTGAACAAGAGTAACATTTTTCTTTAAAATCAAAATTTATCATATTATTTAAAACACTCACTTAAAGGAACTATTTCTGCACCATCTTTAATTACATAATTATATATTTGTTTAATTAACTTTTTCGCTTTTTCATCTGTATTTAATTGCCAATAATGAGTATATATAACAAATGGCACTTTTCTTGCTTTGCAAATATGGTACTCATAAATCAGCCGTTCATAATTATCTATTGTATATGCATTCAGTTCTTTATGCTTTCCATAGTTCATAATACCTGGATACTGTACTTTTTTTACTATCCTAAATCCCCAACGAATTATAAAATTATATATATATCTTAAATTTACTTTTCTATCTCTCACCCCAATAATGCCAGAGTAATTCATTTGAAGATCTTCTAATACTGAAATAGCTTTTTTATCAATACTATTATTAGGTGCAACAAATACTGATATATTCATACCTAACAATTTCTCTAAATGTTTTTTTCCTTTCGGTATTTCCTCTTTTAATTGACTACTACTTTTCCATTTCATTTCAGCAAGCCATTTGTTTTCACTTAGCTGATATTCATGTGAATAGCCATGTAACAATATATCAACTTTTCCCTGTTTATATTTTTTCTTTAAATATTCTAATAATTCTGTATTTTCAGCTATATCATAATATCCCATTCCAATTTCTTTTCCATATGGAAACACATCATCTCTATGAACTGGAACCGTATACGGCACAACTGAAAGAGATACACAATCATCCTCATTTAAAAAATCATATGCTCTTTGTAAATCTTTAGGTTTTGTAAAATATGATGTATCATCATCCCGAATAGCAACTTTCATTTTTTATCCTTTCGTCATCTCGAATAACATGTTTTCTAAATACTCAATCGAATCCCTTCTCTGTTCCTCCAAAATCGGAATCACATTTTTGTAATCTATAGAAATATCTTCTGCAGTCAAATTATCCATATTATGAATTATTCTATTTGATAATCCAAAGATATTTAAAGCACTATATAATCTGGAATTTTCAGATGATTCCTCTGAATCACTGCTTTTACAAAAAGAGAAAAAATTTCTTTGGAAATTTATCGAAAACATAGTTCCATGAAATGAATCTGTACAAATTAAAGCAGCTCCTCTTATCAATGATAAAAATTCTTTAGGACCTCCCCATACTTTTTTATAATCATTATTTTCCATTTCTAAATATGCTGCCGGAAGACTTATTATTTTCCAATTTGTTAATTTTTGTATCTTTTCTACAGCCCTTCTATGTTCTGATTTTTCTCCCAAAAAATAAACCAAAATATATGGCTCTTTAGGTATCTCAAACTCGCAATATTTTCCCCACTCTTTAGCAGATAATAACAATGTTGGATCTAATACACATTTAACTTCTTTTTGTGTAATACGGCTTAACAATTGCGCTCCATCCTGCTCTCTGCATGATAAAAAGGAAAAATTAGATAATTTTTTTCTATATTCCTTTTCTTTCTCGTCAGATAATGATTTTACCGCTAAGCTCGGACCATAACTGCCTTTTTTCGATTTGTTTTCAACAAATGGTAAAAAAAATGCTTCCGGCGAGTTCGCAACAAAAGGATTCCAAGTCTGGTCACTACCTACTACATATCCATCATATACTGGTGGATTTTCCATTAACTGCTGTGTGGTTGTATATTTCTTTTTTCCTACATGCAAATATGTTTTATAAAACTGTTCAAATAATTCATTCTTTTCCTTTATTTTTTCTCTCGAATCAGCCAACGCTCGATATTTTTTTCTTTCTTTAATATACACTGGCATTCTTTTTATTCTTAATTTAAGCATTTCATATCTTGATAGAGAATTATCTTGTTTAAAATCTATTAACTCTGCCTGATAGCCTAGTTGTTCTACCTTTTCCTGCAAGGCAAGAGCCTGCAGCATTGTACCGTAATTATAATAATGATGATATGTAATTATTCCTATTGTTTTCATAATTTATTTCTCCTAACGATGTAAATATTTTGCTAACATTATTTTTCCTTTTCTCATTATATTAATTATCAATTTTCTATTAGCAGCAATCAAAGCAACAAGAATTATTAATTGTATTATTACAGGCACTATAGTAAATCCACCTAAACAGACTATGAATTGTACAACTAACAAGATATACATTATTGTATGTTTTAGAAAATTCACTCGTATATGTATATATCTTTTACTTCTTTGTAATCTAACTAACCAAATAACAATATTAGACACAAGTGTTGCAACTGCAGCACCCATTACACCAATATAAGACACTAATACAAAATTTAATATGGTATTTACGACTGCACCTATCATAGTTGAATATGAGAATATTTTAGTATCTTTTACTGCTGTAAAAATGCTCCCTAAAAAGCCAGCCAAACCACCAAAGACGAAAGAAATCATCAATGGAGGAACATATTTCCATGCTACAAAAAAGCTCTTTGCATATAAAATATGTGCAAATGGAATAGTTAATATAATTAACATTGAACAACACAAAACTAAAAAACCATTATATGCCTCATACATATCAGCAACAAAATGATCACTATCTTCTGGATCAAAATCTTTTATGGCTGATAACTGCCATGCCTGCGTAAATATATCACTACATGCAGTCAGCATAGTCGGTATTTTATATGATACCGTATAAATTCCATTCGCAGTTGCACCTAAAATCCATGTAACAATATATCTATCCGATGAACTATTAATCCACCAACCAATTTTATTAAAAATTAATGGGAACCCAAATTTTTGCAATTCCTTAACTGTAGTTTTATTTACTTTATTAAACTTAATGTGTTTATGTATTTTCAGTCGTACAGATCCCCAAGCTACAGCCATAAAGGTTCCCAGGTAATTAGCTATTAAATATCCATTTAATCCACACTTCAGCACAACCAACAAAACAACATTTAATACACATGATGCTATTGTGGTAATCAAACTCATTTCAACCATATATTGTACTTTATCAATGCCTCTGGCATAATTAGTCAGTACATTATACAGTCCTGTAGACAATACCATTAAATAAAATGCAACTAAATATGATGTATTAATTTTAAAGAAAGGAAGTATTCCTATTATAATTGTACAAATAGCACATAACACCATTCCCTTCAGGCAAACAAATAACCCGCTTGATATTACTTCATCGGATTCATACTCTTTATCAAAGCAAAATCTTAATATTGCACTTTCGATGCAAAGGATAATGATTGGTAATACCAAATTGGCAGAAGTACTTACTATGTCCCCGATTCCATAGTCTGCTGTGGATAAACAATTAGTATATAAAGGAACCATAAGGAATGCTATTATCTTAGGACCAAAACTACTTATCCCAAACAAAATAAAATTTTTCGATAAATATTTATATTTCTTATTCATATGAATTGCTCGTTACTCCTTGCCCCAACGTCACTCTAATAAATGATGTTCTTTCTACTGAGCATAACATCACCGCAAATTGCGTTACGAAAAGACTATTCCAAAATACCGATTGACCAAATATTGAAATGATACATGTTAAAACATAACATTTACTATATAAATCTGATTCTTTCCATATATTCCAAAAAAGTTTCAAATATAAAAGCAATCCAAATACACCGTAAATTAACATGCAATTTCCAATAGCATTAACAAAGCCCAAATATGAAAGATTAAGACTTAATTTATATTTACTTAATGCCACTTCTCCAGAACGCATATAATTCTCTACATTCATATATGGTATTCCTAATACTTTATAGATCAAAGGTGCAGCCCAAAACAATTGAAATCCCAACACAAGCCTAACTGAATTAGATGTATTTGTAACCGAAATATTCGTCAACTTATTTAATGCCATTGAAAAAATACTCAAGTTTGAAAATGCTCCTATACCTATTATCAAAACACCTACTATCATTAACGAATTAAAATATTTCCCTTCGCTTCTGGCACTTACAAACGCATAAAACAGCCATATTACTCCGGTCATTAATATTCCCGTTGAAGATGTCGATAATAAAATGCTTATCGAAATAAATACCATCCAGATATGCTTTTTTCTTTTCATACACATACATAAAAGCGGTAATATCCATGTACAGTATGCTGCCGGTTCTAAAAAGAAAGAATGTGGTCTATCATAACCCAATAAATAATTTTCGCTATTTGACTGCAAAAATGGAAATATATTAATTGTAGACACTGATTGTCCCAATATATATACCTGGAAAGATTGGTAAAAAATTCCAGCCATAACAATAATTCCTATAATTTTCCAAACCCTAAATAGATTTTCTTCATCAACTTTTTTATATATACACGATAAAATTAATAAGTATAAAACTCTCTCTACCCAGAGTCCTGTATTAAATCCAGTTATAAACATCCTGAAAAAATCATGTACTATCATAAATAGAAAAAATATAAATAATGGTTTATATAAATAAAATTCTCTATATTTTATAAAATAAATAGCTACAACAGCAATTACACAAATTAATCCTAAATGAAGACCTGCAATTTCATACTGATTGATCAGGCAAAACAATGGGATAAAAATTTCCATCAAACTTATCTTCTTTTTTTGTCTATTATTTATTCCTTCATTCATTATTTTCCCTCACATCAATAAAATCTTTCTAAGGCTTTGACTACGCCATGACCTCTTTATACCAATTCACATATTTTTCAGACATAATATCAATCGAAAACATATTACCTATTTCAATAATCTCTTCATATTTCCAATTTTTATCCAATGCTGTCTTTAATGTATCTGTAACTGATTCATTACTTCTATCTTTTACTTTTAACATTGCTTCTGGATAATATAAATCCTGTGTTGCATCTAAATCCTCAAAGGTAACGCATGGTACTCCATGCATATATCCCTCAACAATAGGCAATCCAAACCCATCATTTAAACTCAAAAATAAATTTACATCACAGAATTTCCAAAAAATATCCATTCGATCATTAAATCCGCCTAAAATAACATTTTTATGTAATTGATATTCCACAATTTTTTTTCGGACTTCTCCATTATCTACTTCTCTTCCCCAAAGCACCAACAGGGTGTTTTCAAATACTTTTGTATTTTTCAATATTTCTACTGCTTGCATTTGATTTTTGTTTTTGGTTATATTTCCCACGAAAAAGAGAATTTTCTTACCATTTTTTTTGCTATGCTGCAAATAAGCATATGTATCACTCAACTTTGGATATAAATCATTCTGATTCAAACAATCGCTATAATATTCCTGAAACTTTTCTTGCGTTAAAGTGCCTTCTTCTCGAATAAACTTTGTATCATTTTCATCGTTTTTTTTCGTTCCATTCGTAATAACAGTGATATTATTTGCTTTTTTTCCTAAATAGTTTTCTTCTATTCTGGCTTTCATACCACTACTAATTACACTAATTGGTATATTGTTTTTTTCTGCTTTTATTAAAAAATCACGTTCTATCTGCTTTTCATATACCGGTGCAGAAACCGAATCATTCAAACCAATTAAACCATGTAAAGTAACTGTATACCTTACTTTCATTTCTTCACAAATTCTAATATAGCTTTCTGTAATAGTTCCTATACCATGTATATGAACTATATCCGGTTTTTCCATTTGAATTTGTTTTCTAACATATCCACCATCTACTTCATAAAAAACATGTCTGGCTCTATCTTTTACTGTAACACCATTCGCAAAAAATGCTTTTATTCCTATTAACCAATCCTTTAATTTTGCATTAGAAAAGAACTGTCCCCATGTATGAGAAAGGATTTTAAAATTCTTTTCATTTTTTCCCTTTGTAATAACTCGTGTTAATAAAACAACATTTTCTAATTCGGCCACTGAACTTACTATATTTTGAACCATTATTCCAAATCCAGTCTTATTTTTAGTAAATTCAATTATATTGTCATCATATATATACGGAGCAATAATCATTACTTTCATTTATATCGTCACCTAAAAAAATTTGTTTTCTGATTTTAATTCATAATAATGTTGTTCGTTTCTCATTTTAAATACTTTCGCCGGATGTCCTCCTGCAATTGAACATGATGGAATATCCGATACAACAACGCTTCCAGCTTGAATAATAGCCCCTTCACCAATTTTAACCCCTTGTAAAATTGTAACATTTTGCCCAAGCCAAACATTATCTTCTATCACGACATCACCGTCTATAGTCGTTTCGTCATAAGGAATAGATTTTCCCTCATAGTTATGATTAGAGGTTAATATCAATATTCCTCCTCCTGAATGAAAATTATTTCCAATAGTAACATTTCCATTTCCTGTAACTTTCATCCCATTAAAATGACAATTATCTCCGATATAAGTCTTAGATGTAAATTTACTCCAATGGTTTATATGTAATCCCTTTCCATATTGCTTGGCTGTTTTTTTACATAGATTTGTATAAAAACCTGTTCGTATTTTTTTTATAATTTTTCCTATCATACGCTTTTCTCCAATACTTCTGATAAAAGTCTATGTTCCTTATAAAGACAAACATATCCCAATTCTTTCAATTTATTAAAATTTTCAGGATTACTCATATTATCTATTATTATTGGAATTGAATTGCATAATGCCTGATTCAATACCGTTGAATAAAGCGAAATTGCGGCACCAGATTGTAATAAAGATTGCTCTATCGAAATTTGGGTTGTATCCTCTACATCTGCAAAAGTAAATATCTTTTTAACAATATCCATATTAGAATATCTCGGATGTGGACGTATTGAAATTTTATTTCCACTCTTATATAACTGTTCCAATATTTTTGATATTTCCTTTAATACCTCTTCCGATTCTGCACCTAAATAATATGTATAATCATATTTCTGTGTTCTGATCAGCTCTCCATCGAATTTCAAAGAAGCCGGAACTTCAACAACAAACTGATTTTTATCTGCCTTCATAGAAGCTAATATTTTTCCATAGTATTCATCCCAAATATAGCATTCATCAAATTTAAAGAACGAATCTCTCATATAGTACATTTTTTCTCCATGCATGACATCTATATGCTTGATATTTCTTTGTTTACAGTAAGCTGTCAGTACTGAAGACGTAAAAGAGTATTCCGCACAAACCGCTATTGCTTCAGGTGAATATTCTTCAATGGCAAAACTATATCTTCCAATTTTAATCAAACATTTTAAAATAAACTGCCAAGAAAATGGATATCTACATATTATTCCTTTTATAAACTTTTTATCTTTTGCAGTTAATAAAGTTCCTTCTACCGGATTACTTTCAATTGCTTTATACCTTTTTTTCAAAGACTTTGGCAAAATGTTTTCCGGTTTACCATCTCTAAAAAATACCAAGTTTTTATGCTCTAGCCGATTCACCTGAACCTTTTTTCCATATTTGAACCAATAGAGAATCGCCACTGGAAATGAAACCAGATTTAACAAAAAAGTGATTCCTTTTCCATTAAACTGCATCTGACACTTATACTGAAAATACGATCTTTCAATCTCATCTCGTGGATTTCCTAATTTAGCAATGTATTTTTTTTGTTTACTGACATCATATGAGAATAATGCGTCTTGCCTTCTTTCCAAAAGAACAGCCATTTTACGCAGCATATCATTCATACCCATAATTAACTCACCTTTTTAACGTACCGCACCTTTTTCCAGCATCCATAAATTAAATTTTGTAAAGTCAAAAATAACGATGCAATACTATTCTTATTATCTGCTTCCTTGAATAACTTATAGTGCCATTTTACTAATTTTAAATAGCCATGATTAGATATTGATCCTGACCGTTTTCTATACTGCGCCAGCACTTTATCATAATGATAACAGTTTGCCTTTTTGATTACTTTCAGCCACATGGCATAATCGTTATTCTTTTTAATATCTGCAATCTGTATTTTGCCAATCTTCTCCGCATCATACATTACGGTCAAACACCCCGGCCAACAATAACGATACATTCCCATTTTCGTAATCTTCTTAGGTCCGGTTACTTTCACTCCATTCGTCACATCATTTTCATCAATTTCTTCATAACTAGTATATGAAAAAGAGTATTTATTTTTTTTCATATACTTTATTTGTTCTTCCAGCTTAGTCGGATACCATAAATCATCACTGTCCAAAAATGCAATCCACTTACCCTTTGCATTTTTTAATGCTTTATTTCTTGATACGGCAGCACCAGAATTTTTTTTGTTTTTTAAATAAATAATTCGGTCATCATCATACTTCGATACAATCTCATCTGTATTATCAGTTGAACAATCATCAACTATCAACAGTTCCCAATTTTTGTATGTTTGCTCTAATACAGATTCTATTGTCTTACTAATAAATTTCGCAGTATTATATGAGGGCATTATTATTGAAACTAACTCGTTCATTACTTCAATCCTTTTAGTAGTTCTTTTGCTTCGTTCTGTTTTTTATCGTATTCTTCTTTACTTATCTGTTTTGTTTGGAGAAGATAATCCCCATAATCTGCAGCAGTTACACTACCTTCTTCTGTAATTCCCTCCTGCTTAATAAATGCTTTTTCAACAGTTTTAAAAAGAATTTTTAAATCACGCCCAAAAGAAACATGTTCTATATACTCCAAGTCATACTGCAATTTTCTATCCCATGAAATTGCATTTCTGCCACTTACCTGTGCAAGCCCAGACAATCCAGGTTTTGCAGTATGACGCATTCTTTGTTCTTCTGACATAAACACCATATCTCGAACTAACTGCGGACGTGGCCCTATCAGTGTCATCGTGCCATTTAAAATGCAAAATGCTTCTGGCAGTTCATCCAAAGAGGTAGATCTAAGCCATGCACCAAATTTTGTCAGACGCACTTCATCGGGCAGCAAGTTTCCCTCTGCATCTTTCTTGTCTGTCATAGTCCGAAATTTATACATTTTAAAAATTCGTTCTTTTCCCGTTTTCGGATCAATCAGTCCAGGTCTATATTGAGTAAACAACACTGGACTTCCCAGTTTGATTCGAACCAGCAGAGCGATGATTGCATACAGCCAACAGAATACAATAATTGCCAATCCAGAGCAAAAAATATCAATCGCTCTTTTTATGTATCTTTCGTAAAATCCCATTTTACGGTACAATTTATGATTTTTTTCTTTCTTCATAAATCTCTCCTAAAACACTTCCTTATTCAAAGCAAGCCTTTATTACTTCAATAATTCTATCCTGCTGCTCTGCTGTCATTTTATTGTCACTTGGCAGACATAATCCTCTTGTAAAAATATCCATACCTACATCAGCTACTCCGCCTGCAATATACGCATTTGATCTGGCACGTCCGTTTCCATCTCTGACAACAAATGGATTCAAACGATAAATCGGCTGCATATGCATTGGTTTCCAAATTGGACGCCCCTCAGCATTAATAGATGCAATCGCTTCCAGAATCTCTGTCGGGCAAGACTTTCCTGTTTCTTTTACATAGCACACATCCTGCTCGCCACGAACCTGTTTGCACATGGCTTCCTTATTAATAATCAGACAAGACAGCCAATAGTTTGGTTCAGAGTTTTCCAGATCCATTGGATTCATAGATACCGGCAGTCCTTTTAAGCCCTCTTTATATCTCTCATAAATTGCTTTCTTCTGTGCAATATGTTCTTTCAGGTAAGGGAACTGTCCACGAACAACACCAGCAACCACATTACTCATACGATAGTTGTATCCCAGTTCTTCATGCTGATACCATGCAGCATTTTCCCTCGCCTGAGTAGACCATTTACGAACCTTATTTGCTGCTTCTTCATCATCTGTCAGGAAGCATCCACCAGCACTGCCGGTAATGATCTTATTTCCATTAAAAGAAATAGTGTTATATTTTCCAAATGTACCTGTCTGCACGCCTTTATATGTAGCTCCCATAGATTCTGCTGCATCTTCTACTAAAATGGCACCATGCTTTTTAATGATTGCATTTAACTCATCTACTTTACCAGGTGTACCATACAAATGTGCAACCACAACTACTTTTGTATCTGGATAAATTTCAAATGCTTTTTCTAACGCAACCGGATCCATATTCCAAGTATCATACTCTGTATCAATAAATACAGGTTCTCCGCCTTCGTAGACTACCGGATTTACAGTTGCATCAAATGTCATATCAGAACAAAATACTTTTTTCCCTTCTAATGCACCATGTCCAACTTTCGGCATTCCATATGCTTCAATACCAGCCAATTTCATTGCAAGATGAAGTGACGCTGTTCCTGCTGATAATGCAACTGCGTATTTGCAGCCGATATATTCACATGCCATTCTTTCTACTTCATTGATATTCTTACCAACTGTGGACATCCAGTTTGTTTCATACGCTTCTTTCACATATTCAATTTCCGGACCATGCATGGTTGGGCTGCTCAACCATACTTTAGACTCAAATTTTTCAAATTTATTATTTTCTTTAAACATAACTTTCTACCTCTTTTCGCCTAATCTCATTTTTTCAGAATGTATTAACTTGTTATTAAGCAATCTCTTTATTTACGTCTTCCGGTCTTTTAAATGTTGGAACAACACTTCGGAGAGCTTCTTTTGCAATCAGATCATCACCTGTATCACATGCATCTCTAAGTACATTAATCTTTTTATAGATTTCTTCTTTACTCAGTGCATTATCTCTTTCAATGAAAATCATACTGTTGTCTGTTTTATCGAGTTCTTCTGTCTTAACTAACAGTTCCTCATACAACTTTTCTCCTGGCCTTAATCCAGTTTCAACAATTTCAATTCCCTGGACACCAGATAAACGGATCATATTCTCTGCCAGATCCATAATCTTAACCGGTTGTCCCATATCCAGAACAAATAATTCTCCATTATTCGCAATCGCCCCACTCTGAAGAACAAGCTGTGAAGCCTCTGGAATTGTCATAAAGTATCTGATAATCCTCTTATCTGTAACAGTAACCGGACCCCCATTTGCGATCTGACGCTTAAACAACGGAATAACTGATCCTGCACTGCCCAGTACATTTCCAAATCGTGTAGCACTGTATTTTACTTTTCCATGTGTACTTGCACTCTGCACAATCATTTCACACATTCTCTTTGTCGCACCCATAACGTTGGTTGGATTGACCGCTTTATCTGTAGATACCATCATAAAGCGTTCTGCTCCGTATTCCTCGCAAAGCTCTACAAGATTCTGTGTGCCGAATACATTATTGTAAATGGCTTCCACACAGTTATGCTCCATTAACGGAACATGCTTATGAGCTGCTGCATTAATGATGATCTGTGGGTGGTATTTCTCAAATACTTTCTCAAGAGCTTTTCTATGTGTAATAGAGCAAATCTCAATCTGAAGATCCAAACGGTTTCCGTAAGCAATCTTTAATTCCTGTTGAACGTCATATGCACCATTCTCATAAATATCTAAAATGATAATCTTCTTTGGATTCATCTTTGCCAACTGTCTGCAAAGCTCTGATCCAATGGAACCACCACCGCCAGTGATAAGTACTATCTTGTCTTTGTAGTAAGCATTTGTTCTTTCATCAGAAACCACTAATGGCTTTCTAAACAGAAGTTCTTCAATATCAAATTCTCTAAGATGCCTCTTTCCACCTGCAGTGTACATGGTCGGATAATCGTAAACCTTTAACTTATATCCTGCGTTTTTGTAATATTCATAAAGAGCTTTCTTCTTTTCGGCATCCATAGATGGAATAGCAAAAATAATCTCCTGCACTTCAAACTCTCCTAACTTCTGAAGTGTTGCCTCATCTTCTGACCAAACTGGAATGTCATGAATTTCACGCCCAACTTTCTCTTTGTTTACATCAATAAATCCCCTTGGAATATAAGCTGCTTCTGAGTTATTCAAAAGTTCCTCAGCTAAACTGACTCCTACTCGACCAGCGCCAATAATTGCAACTTTGATTTTCTGAACTTCTTTTTCATTTCCTGCCTCTATACCAGAAAACATATGTAATAATGTAGAAAGAATTTTTCCTCTTGTTGTTTCCTGATTTCCGCACTTATATGCGTAGCGATACATCATACGAAGTGCTAAAGCCCCTAAGAGATTGAGGCAGACAAGCGAAAGCATTCTGGCAAATGTAATTTTTTGAACTGGAAGTAATAACTCCAGACACAGATAGGCAACAAAAGCAATAGAATCGGTAAACAGCAGCCGGATATAACATTGTATCCCACCATATCTCCATACCTGCCCATATATTTTACCAATAAGACGTGCTACAAAAATACACAGTACAGAGAGGCATACTTGTTGAAGTATTCCTGTAGTTGATAACTTATCCATTCCTCCGTACAGCACCAACAGTATTACTGCTACTACTGCATACACAATCAAATCATACCCGACCAGCATCCATCTGATATTTGGCGTACTGTTCTGCTTTATCCGATTCACGTTCATATTATTCTCATTCGCTCTATTCATTGTTTACCCCCCCCCCCCCACGAAAATTGGGCGGGTTTCATCCTTTCATAATTCTTTTCAATTTCGTGATTTACTTCTTTTCAAGCGGTGTAAATAAAACAGTTCCCTGCTCTGTTTCAGTTCCCATTTCAAGTACACTTGTTGATTTCACAATCGTTCCAGATTTTAATGTACAGCTATCTCCAATAAAGCTATATGGCTCCACTACTGTATTAGCACCTATAACTGTTGCCTGACCGATAGTGCTTCCACAACCAACAACTGCTCTCGGCTCAACAATACAACCAGGCATTAAATTAGCTGATGGAGAAATTGTAGAATCCATATGGAATAAAACCGGAATATTATAAAGTGTTTCTAATTTCTTATTCCATTCAAGTCTTTCTGTTCCATCATCACATGCAGCTATCGCACAGTTATATTCTGGATAAAAAGTTTCTACTTCTTCCAGTTTTCCAATAGCACCTTCTCTGTCATTATCTACAAAGGAGATTTCTTCAAAGCAACCCATTGACTCTGCTATCTCTTTCACATAATCTCCATATCTTTTAGAGGCTACAATTAATAATTTTCTTCTCATTTTCAATACACTCCTCATAATTATTTATTTTTATTAGGTAAGTTTTTCAACACGACGACTAGCCTGTGAATGTTCTTATTAAAAAGATCATTCGCAGGCTAGGTCAAACCTCCTTATCATAATTTTTCAGCTTATAGTGTGGGTCAAAATAAGCATCCAAGAAACCATTCTTTTATATTTGTTCCCCCGCTCAATCGACACAACACAAAGAAAAATTATCATAACAAAATTCGACTAAGCCAGCGAAACCCCTGTAAAATCAAGGTTTTTCTTGGTTGTTCCTATTATACCGCTATCTCCGTTAAGTACATTCCAGAACTGTGGAAACTCATCCAGAGATGTTTTTCGGATAAATTCTCCAATGCCGGTTTTCTTTCGTCCATCTGGCAGGATCTTGTTTCCGATCACACGTGGGTCAAAATCCAGTTTGAACATACGGCCATCGCTCATTTTGTTCTGGGACATCAGTTCTGCTTTACGGGCTTCCGCATCCATGTACATGCTTCGGAACTTATACATCTTAAATGGCTTTCCATTTTTTCCGATTCTGGTCTGTGAAAAGAAGATCGGGCCGGGAGAACTGATGTAAATGGCCGGTGCAATGAAAATAAAAATAATACCGGTCAGTACGCAGCCTACAAGTCCGCCGGCTATATCCAGCAATCTTTTCAACATGGCCTGTCTGTCTGTGGAATAATTCATACTTGTGGTGATCACAGTGTAATCTCCAATTCTTTCCACAAACTGTTTCTGTCCTGGAGTTTTATGTATTTTTGAAAGATTTACGTGGACAACGATTCCCATCTCTATCAGTTCTTCGTAAAGTTTCTGTGGATAAAGATGCTCATCTCCAACGTTGATCAGTACCTCGTCAACCCAATGCTGGCAAATGTATCCTGCAGCATCTTCAATCGTTGCCACTACCGGTATTCCTGCAATCTCTTTCCCTACCATGGTACAGTCTGTTATGATAATGCCATTGATATCATAGCGGTTATAATTATGCTGGCGAATAGACTGTATTACAGATTCTGCCACATCTGATGAAGTTACAATATAAAGGGAATGCTCTCCTCTTTCCGCCATCATACGTATAAGATGTTTTTTCCAAAGGAGTCTGACTGCATAAGATAAGATGACGTAAATAACACCTGTAAAATACAGAACCGCTCTTGAAAAGCCTCTGCCGTCATCTACAGTGAACAGATACAGACCTGCCGCAAGTTCTATAATGATGATCTGCTTGATAAGCATATTTAATTCCCGGTAATAGCCTCTTCGAAGGACACCTGTATAGCTTTCAAACAGTATGATCACGATCAAATCTGCAAATAATAGAAAAATTAATGTGTTACAATAGATCTGATTGCTGAAAAAATCAATGTAATTATGATTTCGTATTATGTATGCTAAAATAAACGCACCGAACATGCATATTAAATCAAGCAAAATAAAGTCTTTATGTTTATACCAACCATGTGATTTCTTTTGATACATCTTTTCCTTCTTCACTCCCTGTGGACTTTATGCCGTTTTAGCATTTTATCTGTTGTTTTTGTTGGGATTTACCATTTTTTATCAAAATATAAAATTTCCCGTATGTAATATAATGTTACCAGTCGTATTTTGTCTTGTCAAGGATATAACTTACCGCTTTTGTGTTGTTTATGCCTGGTAGTTGTCATAGTTCGTTGTTCGGCTGCATTTCCACCATAAAAAACGTCCCAGGTTGATATGTACTCTGAGACGTTTTTCATATTCGCTTTTATTTCGCTATATCCTGTTTCTTACAGGATCGCCCGCACAACTCTGGGTTTGCATCCTGCTTTCTCCAGTGCTGCAACGATCTGATTCTTGTGGTCTGTTCCAAATGCCTCCATGGTGATCCGAAGTTCCACGGCTGCATTTCGGTTGGTGCTTACAAACTGGTTATGATCCAACTTAATGACATTACCCTGATTTTCAGCGATGACGCTGGCTACCCGTACCAGTTCACCCGGCTTGTCCGGAATGAGAACGGATACTGTGAAGATTCGGTCACGCTGGATGAGTCCGTGCTGTACAACAGAGGACATTGTGATCACATCCATATTTCCGCCACTTAAGATAGAAACGATCTTTTTGTTCTTTACGTCCAGGTGACGGAGAGCTGCTACGGTAAGAAGACCGGAGTTCTCTACGATCATCTTGTGATTTTCTACCATATCCAGGAAAGCTACGATCAGTTCATCATCATCAATGGTGATGATGTCGTCCAGGTTCTCCTGGATATACGGGAAGATATTTTTTCCCGGGGTCTGCACTGCAGTACCATCTGCAATGGTATTTACGTGAGGAAGAGTTACAACCTCACCTTTCTCCAGGGAAGCTTTCATGCAGGCTGCTCCTGCTGGCTCCACGCCGATGACTTTGATATGAGGGTTCAGAAGCTTGGCAAGTGTGGAAACACCTGTTGCAAGTCCACCTCCTCCAATAGGTACCAGGATATAATCTACCAGCGGGAGTTCCTGTACGATCTCCATGGCGATGGTTCCCTGTCCGGTGGCTACTGCCGGGTCGTCAAAAGGATGGATAAAGGTATATCCGTTCTCCTCTGCAAGCTGAAGCGCATGGGCACATGCCTCATCGTAAACATCTCCGTGAAGGATGACTTCCGCTCCGTAGCTCTTGGTACGCTCCACCTTGATCAGTGGTGTGGTGGTAGGCATGACAATGACGGCTTTTACTCCGTATTTATGTGCAGCATAGGCAACACCCTGTGCATGATTTCCGGCAGATGCGGTAATCAGTCCTTTGTTTCTCTCTTCGTCAGAAAGTGTGCTGATCTTGTAATATGCACCACGTACTTTGTAGGCGCCGGTACGCTGCATGTTCTCCGGTTTCAGGTAAACCTTGTTTCCTGTCATGTCAGAGAAATAACTGCTGTATATCAGCTTTGTTTCCTGTGTCACTTCTTTTACTTTTGCTGCCGCTTCTTCAAAGCTTTCTAATGTAAGCATAATTAGCTCCTTTCTTCTACGTCAAAGAGGGCGTTTACAAATGCGTCTGCGTCGAATTTCTGCAAGTCATCGATGCTCTCGCCTACTCCGATGTATTTTACTGGTATATCAAGCTCGGACTGGATCGCTACGGCGATTCCACCCTTGGCTGTACCATCAAGTTTGGTAAGGATAATTCCGGTGACGTTGGCTACCTCAGCAAACTGTCTTGCCTGGGAAAGTGCATTCTGACCGGTGGTTCCGTCAAGAACAACCAGGGTTTCCAGATAGGCTTCCGGGTACTCACGTTCCAGAATACGGTAAATTTTGCGAAGCTCCTCCATCAGGTTCTTCTTATTGTGAAGTCTTCCTGCTGTGTCGCAGATCAGTACATCGGCATTTCTGGCCTTGGCTGCTGCCACCGCATCATAGACAACCGATGCCGGGTCTGCACCGTCCTGTCCGCCGATGATCTCGACTCCTGCACGGTTGGCCCACTGTGTCAGCTGTTCTCCGGCTGCCGCACGGAAGGTATCTGCCGCACCAAGGATTACTTTCTTTCCCTGATCCTTCAGTTTACCGGCAAGTTTACCAACGGAGGTAGTCTTACCGACTCCGTTGACACCGATCACCAGGATCACGGATTTCCGGTTCTCGAATTCATATTCTGTGCTCTCCACCTGCATCTGCTTCTTGATACTGTCGATCAGAAGCTGCTTGCACTGGGACGGCTCTTTGATATGCTGTTCAGCCACCTGTTCCTTCAGGTGCTCCAGAATGGAGGTAGTAGCGTTAATGCCGATGTCTCCCATGATCAGGATTTCTTCCAGCTCTTCGTAAAAATCATCATCAATACTGGAAAAACCGCTGAAAATGGAATCAAATCCGGCAACGATATTGTCTCGCGTTTTGGTAAGTCCGCTTACCAGACGTTTAAAAAATCCTTTTTTTTCTTCTGCCATACTGTTTCATCCCCTCTGCTACCGGGTAAGCTGGTTCTCTACCAGGTCTACTGATACCAGCGTTGATACCCCTTTTTCCTGCATGGTAATTCCATAAAGGCGGTCTGCAGCATTCATGGTACCACGTCTATGTGTTATTATAATAAATTGTGTGTTCTTCGTCAACTTCTGTAAATATCCTGCAAAACGGCCTACGTTTGAGTCATCCAGGGCTGCCTCGATCTCATCCAGAAAACAGAACGGTGATGGTTTCAGGTTCTGGATGGCAAAAAGAAGGGCAATGGCTGTCAGTGCCTTCTCTCCACCGGAAAGCTGCATCATGTTCTGAAGTTTTTTTCCGGGCGGCTGGGAAATAATTTTGATTCCTGCCTCCAGAATATCCTCGTCTTCCGCAAGTTCCAGAGTTCCCCGGCCTCCGCCGAACAGCTCCTTAAATGCCTTGTCAAATTCTTTCTGGATCTCTCCGAATTTTTCGGTGAACTGTTTCCGCATTCCCTCATCCAGCTCCTGAATGATCTGTTCCAGCGTTTTTTCCGCTTCCAGAAGATCGTTGTACTGGCCGCTTAAGAAGGTATGGCGTTCCAGAAGTTCCTTGTAATCCTCAATGGCATTGACATTGACAGAACCAAGGGCCCGGATCTCATCCTTTAATTTGTGGATCTGCTGTTTCATCACATGGCGATCACCAAGTTCTTCTTTTCGGTACTGCAGCGCATTATTCGGGGTAATCTCGTATTCTTCCCACATATAGGAAATACGGGCTTCCCGGTTTTCCTCGATCTTTTCCGCCTGGGTTTTCAGACGGAAACATTCTTTATCCAGAAGACTGATCTGATTGGACAGCTCATCCCGTTTTTCAAAGAACTCTTTATGACTCTTTGTACTTTCTTCTTTTTCCTGCTGCAGCTTTTCAAGCTGTTTTTCGGATGCTTCTTCTTTTGCGGCAAAGCTCTCGATCTCTACACGGACATTCTCGATGGTTTTTCTTTTCTGTGCTGTTTCCTGGCTGCCTTTTTCCAGGGAATCCAGGATTTCTTCTTTTTCTTTTAAAAGAACATCGATCTCTTCTTTCAGACGTTTCAGGTTTTCCTTTATGAAGCTTTCTTTCTGCTGGGATGCGGATGCGTCCAGACGGATCTTTTCCAGAGTTTCCAGGGTTTGTGCCTCATCCTTTTTCCAGTCTTCCAGTTCCTTCTGCCGGGTTTCGATGAAGGTTTCCAGCTCTTCCTCGTCCTTTTTGGAAGTTTCCAGTTCCTGGGTGATCTGGGCGTTATCTGCCTGCATTTCTCTTGTCTGGCGGCGGATTTCTTCCTCTTCCCGCTCGATCCTTGCATAACCGCCCCGGATTTCTTCTGCTTTTTTCTCCAGCTGCTCGATGTTCATCCTGGCTGTATTCTGCCCGATGGACTGTTCCTGGAATTTCTGCTGCAGGGAATTTACGGTATCCCGCATTTCGTTTCGTTTACTGCGGTTATCCTCCATAGACTGACGGATTTCGTTGTACCTGGCCGCCAGTTCTTTCACTTTCTTTTCCAGTTCTTCGATCTCACGGCGGCGACCGAGAAGATTGCTGTTGTTCTTAAAAGCTCCACCTGTCATGGAACCACCCGGGCTTAAGGACTCGCCCTCCAGAGTTACCATCCGGATACTGTGGCGGTATTTCCTGGCAATGGCAATGGCGTGATCAATATTGTCCACAACCAGTACTTTTCCAAGAAGATAGCCGATCAGTCCTGTGTACTCTTTATCTGCACTTACCAGACCACTTGCAAGACCGATGGCTCCCGGTTCGTTTAAAGCTCCCCGCTGAGTGAACTCGCCTCTCTGGGAAATGCTGTTTAAGGGAAGAAACGTAGCACGTCCGTACCGGTTTTTCTTCAGGAATTCGATCATCTCCTTGGCAGTCTGTTCATTGTCTGTGACAATATTCTGGATGCTTCCGCCAAGTGCCGTCTCAATGGCGATCTCGTAGTTTTTCTCCACATGGATGATATCTGCCACAACGCCACGGATGCCCGGTACATGGTCTTTCTGCTCCATGACGCGGCGGATGCTGTTTCCGTAGCCATCGTAGCGTTCCGTAATATTCCTTAAGGATTCCAGACGGGAAGCCTCTCTGTGGTAGGCTCTCTGGCTTTCTTCCAGCTCTGTATTCTGCTGTTTCAGGGTTTCCTGGATGGCTTTGATCTCTTTTGTGAGGTTACTTCCTTCTTCCCTGATGGCCTGAATGGATTCGGTGATTGTATCGTACTCTTTTTTTGCCTGAGTGATGGCCGACTGCTGCTCTTCTTCCTGAGTTTTCAGAGAAAGCATTCTCTGGCTGATTCCGGCCTTCCGGATATCCAGCTGCTCCATCATGGCATCAAAACGCTGCGCTTTACCTTTGGTGTTGGCACGGGAGTTGAGGATTTCGATAATCTCGTTTTTTCCATCTTCTACTGCCTGGGTACATTCTTCGATGTTGCTCTGGATGTTATCCAGTTTTTCCTGTTCATCGGAAAGCTCTCTGCTGACTTCGCGAAGCTTTGCCTGCAGATCTGCCCTCTGCTCTTCCAGTTCCTCTCTGTCTGCGGATTTTTTCTCCGTGTCTTCCTGAATGGCCAAAAGGCGGCTGCGATAATGGCTGTCATTCTGCTCACCTGCAAGGATCTGTTCATGAAGGACATTGATCTCACCGGAAAGCTGCTGCTTGCGGATGGCACGGTCCCGGCTTTCCTCCCTGAGAGCATCCATACGCTGGTTCAGCTCTTCCAGAGATTTTTCCAGGCGTTCATACTCGTCTTTGGTGCGGCTGTGGGCGTCTTTTGCCTCCTGTAACTGATTTTCCGCGATTCTGGTCTTTTCTTCCAGCTCTCTGATCAGCTTGCCGGTGTGTTCATATTCCAGAAGGAACATGTTTACATCCAGTTCTTTTAAGCTTTCTCTTTTTGCCAGATAGATCTTCGCGGTTTCAGACTGGCGTTCCAGAGGTTCCAGCTGTTTGGTCAGCTCGCTTAAAATATCAGTGACACGGACCAGGTTCTGCTGTTCTTCTTCCAGTTTTTTCAAGGTAGTGTTCTTTCGTCTTTTGAACTTGACGATTCCTGCTGCCTCATCAAAAAGCTCACGGCGGTCTTCCGGTTTACCACTTAAGATCTTGTCAATCTGGCCCTGGCCGATGATGGAATAGCCTTCTTTTCCGATACCGGTATCATAAAACATCTCGTTGATGTCTTTCAGACGGCAGGAGCTTCCGTTGATGCGGTACTCACTTTCCCCGGAGCGGTACAGTCTTCTGGTTACGGTCACTTCCTCAAAATCCACCGGAAGCTTATGGTCGCTGTTATCCAGAGTAATGGCTACGGATGCAAAGCTTAAGGGCTTCCTGAGTTCTGTTCCGGAAAAAATAACGTCCTGCATGTTTCCGCCTCGCAGCTGCTTGGCACTCTGCTCGCCCAGAACCCAGCGGACTGCATCGCCGACGTTGCTTTTTCCACTGCCGTTAGGCCCTACAATACCGGTGATCCCGTTATGAAATTCAAAATTGATTTTCTGTGCAAAAGATTTGAATCCCTGCACCTCTATATTTTTCAGATACATTGGACACCTGCTGTTTATTTGATCCTGCGGATCGCCTCAAGGGCTGCGGCCTGCTCTGCCGCTTTCTTGGTATGGCCGGTTCCGGTTCCCATACTCTCTCCGTTGATCAGGGCTTCTACGGTAAAGCTCTTGCTGTGATCCGGTCCTTCTTCTTTCAGAAGACGGTATTCCACCGGATGGTTTCCACCTTCCTGCACCATCTCCTGCAGTACGGTCTTGCTGTCATAAAAAATCCTCTTATCTTCCAGGTCATTGAGGATAAATTTCAGCACAAATGTCTGGGCCGGTTCAAAACCGCCGTCCAGATACATGGCTCCAATGAGGGATTCCAGAGCATCGGATACGATGGAGTCACGTTTCCGGCCGCCCATCATCTCTTCGCCTCTTCCAAGAAGAATGAACTCCGGAAGGCCGAATTCTCTTGCACAGTAGGCAAGGCTCTTTTCGCACACCATGCTGGCGCGCTTTTTGGTAAGTTCTCCCTCCTGGTTATTGCGGAATTTTTTGTACAGAAAGTCACTGCTGATCAGTTCCAGCACTGCATCCCCCAGAAATTCCAGGCGCTCGTTGCAGCCAAGTTTTCCAAGATGTTTCTCATTGGCGTAGGAACTGTGCGTCATTGCCTGTTCCAGCAAAGATTTTGCGGTAAACTGATATCCGATGGTCTGTTCCAGTTTTTTTAAATTATTTTCCATTTCTTTTTCCCTTCGTTGCGCGGCGAAGAGTCTCCACTGCATCTCCTATGGTAACGATCTCTTCTGCTTCCTGCTGATCAATATGGATATCATAAGTTTCTTCCAGATCAATGAGGATCTGAAAGAAATCCAGAGAATCAATTCCCAGATCATCTACAAACGTAGTTTTCTCGGTAATGGTACCCATGGTCTTTCCCAGAGTTTTCTCGATGATTGTTTTCAGTATTTCCAGTTCCAAGACTGCTCGCCTCCTGTTCTGTCTGTAATACTTTCGGGACTTATCTGTCTGTACCCCGTATTTTGATTTCTGTTTTTTATTTTTCTTCGGTTTTTGCTTCTGCCTGTGCTTTCTGTTCAGCTGCAATAAATTCTTCGATCTTTTCGTTGATCTTTTCTTCCTTAAACTGCTCGCACTGGAAGATAGCATGGCGGATCTCCACACTCTTCGCGCTTCCGTGACTCTTTACTACCAGACCTTTCAGTCCAAGAAGCGGGGCTCCGCCATATTCACTGGCGTCAAAAGCTTTCAGGGTTTCCTTGAGGGCCGGTTTCACCATCAGGGCTCCTACTTTACTTCGGAGGCTTGTCATCATGCCTTTTTTGATCATGGATACCATGGTAGCTCCCACGCCTTCATAAAGCTTGAGGATCACATTTCCCACAAATGCTTCGCAGACAACTACATCTGCGTATCCTGCCGGGATGTCCCTTGCCTCAATGCTTCCGATGAAATTAATATCTTTGCATGCTTTTAAGAGAGGGAAAGTGGCCTTAACCAGGGCATTGCCTTTTTCTTCCTCTGCACCGTTATTTACGATGGCTACTCTTGGTTTCTTAACTCCCACTACGTTCTCCATATAAATGGAACCCATCTGTGCAAACTGTACCAGATGATTCGGTCTGGCGTCTACGTTGGCTCCGCAGTCGATCAGAAGGGAAACGCCTTTGGCTGTCGGGATCAGCGGGGCAAGAGGCGGTCTCTGGATACCTTTGATCCTGCCTACGATCACCTGGCCGCCTACCAGAACAGCTCCGGTGCTTCCGGAAGATACGAAGGCATCTGCTTCCTGTTTTTTTACAAGATTTAAACCTACTACAATAGAGGAGTCTTTCTTTTTCTGGATCGCCATTACCGGAGGCTCCGCGGTCTCGATCACCTGGGAAGCGTGTACTACACGGATTCTGTCTTTCGGATAATCCGGGTATTTCTGAAGTTCTGCCTGGATCACGTCTTCCTGTCCTGTGAGGATGACCTGGATATTCTGTTTCTCTTTTACGGCTTCTACTGCTGCTTTTACCGGCTCTACAGGGGCATTGTCACCGCCCATTGCGTCTACAACGACTTTTACCATTTCTGACATATGTTGTCCTTTCTCTGTCCGAAAACCTTTTCGGAATGCATATGGTACACTGTAGTGAAAATCCTCAGACCCAGCGGTACAAGGATTTTCACTGCAGAGTACCAAAACAAATGTACCGTTACTTATGATACTAAAATTCTGCCCGGGAAGTCAATACGTTTCGCGCAAACCCTGAAAATAAAACAGTTGAAAACAGAGAGCTTATAGCGGTATTCCCCGAAATGCTATAAGCTCTCTGCTGATATATCTTATTCTTTCTGCGCCTCGATCTGTTCCGCAAGGTCGTTTAAATACACCCAACGATCCATTTTTTCATCCAGCTTCTGCTGGGTTTCCTGCTGTTCTTCGGAAAGCTCCCTGAGTTTTCCGGCATTGGTGGCATTGGCTGCCATTTCTTTATCGATCTGTTCCAGACGGTCTTCCAGAGCCGCAATGTCATCATCGATGGTTTCGAATTCTTTCTGTTCTTTATAGGTAAATTTCAGCTTCTGTTTCCGGTTCTGTTTCCAGGTATCTGCAGAGGATTTCTTTTTTTCCGGTTCCGGCGTTTCGTTCTGGCTGCTGCCTGCCATATCCGAACGTGTTTCCAGAGTCTGTCCTTTTCTGGCTTTCGCCTCCAGGTAATCGGTGTATCCGCCTTCATACTGTACCAGCTGTCCATCCCCTTCAAATGCCATAATGCGGTTCACTACATTATCAAGGAAATAACGGTCATGAGATACGGTAATCACAATACCGGAAAAAGAATCCAGATAATCTTCCAGGATAGTCATAGTAGGGATATCCAGATCATTTCCTGGCTCATCCAGGAGCAGGACGTTCGGTGCCTCCATCAAGACTTTCAGAAGGTACAGTCTTCTCTTCTCTCCTCCGGAAAGTTTTTCTACAGGTGTGTACTGCATGGCCGGGTCAAAAAGAAATCTCTCCAGCATCTGGGAGGCGGTGATTCTTCCTTCTTTCGTCGGAACATATTCTGCCACTTCGCGAATATAATCGATCACTCGCTGTCTTCCATCCATATCCGGAACGTTCTGGGCGAGATATCCGATGCGGATGGTTTCGCCGATCTGAATTTCTCCGGAATCCGGAGCAACCAGTCCTTCTACCATCTTAAGGAGGGTGGATTTTCCACAGCCGTTGGGGCCGATGATTCCAAGGCGCTGATCTCTTAGAACAATATAATCAAAATCATTGATCAGAAGGCGGCCTTCTATGGCTTTACTCACGTGATGGAACTCTACGGTCTTTTTGCCCATACGGGTTTCCACGGAGTCCATCTCTACATTCTGATCTTTTACCGGAGTTTTTCCTGCTTTCAGTGCTTCCAGACGGTCAAGCCTTGCCCTCTGCTTGGTACTTCTGGCCCGGCAGCCTCTCGCCGCCCATTCCAGTTCCATCCGAAGGACACTGCGGCGTTTACGGTCGCTGGCAAGCTCCATCTCTTCTCTCTGGGCTTTCAATTCCAGAAACCTGGAGTAATCTCCTGCGTAGGAATATAATTTCCCGTGACTGATCTCCAGGATACGGTTGGCTACACGATCCAGAAAGTATCGGTCATGTGTAACCATGATCACGGTTCCACGGAAATTCCTGAGGAAATCTTCCAGCCAGGTAACCATCTCCCCGTCCAGGTGGTTGGTGGGCTCATCCAGGATCAGGATGTCTGCCGGGTTTAAAAGCATTCTGGCCAGCGCCACTCTCTTCTTCTCACCGCCGGATAGATTGTCCATATTGCTGTTCTGATCTGTAATTCCGAGAGTGTTCAGCATACGGCGTGCCTCGCTCTCTGTACTCCAGTCTTTCTGCCACTTACCCTCTGCCACATAGTCCAGAATGGTCATATGCTGTGGAAATTCCGGAGTCTGGGGAAGCCAGCTGATACGGATCCCGTTCTGGGTGATCACCTGGCCCTCATCCGGTTCTTCTTCTCCTGCTATTACCCGGAGCAGGGTAGTTTTTCCCGTTCCGTTGACACCGATGATCCCGATCTTTTCTCCCTGGTCAATGCCACAGGAAATATCGTCAAAAATCACCTTGTCTCCAAAAATCTTGTGGATATGTTCTATATTAAGAATGTTCATGTGTGTTTCTCCATTTTCTTTTTTCGTAAGTTCCTGCAGATAAAGATATCCGCATTGGCTTTTTCACTCTACAACGAATAATAACGAATTTCCTGCTTTCCGTCAAGAAGCATGTATTTTGGGAACGGGGAAAACGGCTGCGTTTCATGCTCTGAAATACAGCCGTTGTTGTAAGGTTTTTTTTAAGGATTTTGTCTGGATTTTTGTTGACAGTTTCTCATGTCGCCAGGTTTCTTTTTTACTTTCCGTATATCTACCGCCTTTCTTTTTGGATGACATCATTGTAAAATATTTCCCGGCAAATGACAACCAACCTGTGACGAAATGACGTTTTCCATGATATCTTGCACTCTTTTTCCAGAATTTACTAATGATTTTGAGAGAATATGAGATCTTACGACATTTCTCTACAAAATCTCCCCCGTAAAACTTATGTAAAATCGTAAACTGCCTCTGGACATTCCTAAAAGTTATGCTATACTACCTTTACACTTATTTCTCCGGAGGTTACAGATTTTGAATATTGCTATTATTGATGACATTGCATCGGACGCAGAACAGCTGAAACGTATTATTACTTCTTATTTTGAAAACAGACAGATTCCCACGGAAATCCGGTACTTTTCCAGTGCGGAGGCTTTCTTTGACGATTACCGGCCCGGAAATTTCCAGATCCTGTTTCTGGATATCTATATGGATGGCATTACCGGCATGGAAGCAGCCAGAAGAATCCGAAATCAGTCTGATGACTGCATTCTTGTTTTTGTGACTACCAGCAGTGAATTTGCGGTGGAAAGCTACGACGTAAATGCCGCCTACTATCTTCTGAAACCTTTTCAGCCGGAAAAGCTGTGTCAGATTCTGGATTCTTTTCGTCTGAAAGAGGCTCTTCATGCACGATATATCGAAATTATTTCTGACCGTGTTCCTGTGCGTGTGCCGCTGCACAGCATTCTGTATGCAGATACATTCCGCAATGCCGTCTGCCTGCATACAGATGCCGGCCCGCTGCGTTCTTACCTTACATTCCATAAATTTGAGGAGCAGATCCGTGACTGCCACAATTTTCTCTCCTGTTACCGTGGATGTATGGTAAATATGGACCGCATCCAGGAAGCCACCGACGACGGATTCCTTCTGGATAACGGAGAAACTGTCCAGATCCGGAAACGTGGTTCTGCCGCTATCCGAAAAGCTTATCTTCAGTATCTTTTTTCGTCAGGCGAAGGAAAATCTCTGCCTTAAAAATCCCATTATGGTCCTGAAAGTCTGCAAGACCACCATAACGTGCCGCAATCTCCGAGATGGATGCGGTTCCGATTCCCTGTCCGGAATGTTTTCCGGAGAAAATTCCGTCCCTGCCTCTTCGAAGAGAACCTGTACAACTATTTTCTTCTTCGATCAGCAGTTTATTATTTCTGGCCCGGATCTGTACCCGGATAAATCTCGGGCTGCCATCCGGGCACCTTTCGGCTGCCTCAACTGCGTTTTCCAGCAGATTTCCAAAAAGCCGGCAGAAGTCTGTATCTTCGATTCCTGTATTCTCCGGTGCCTCCACCTGGCACTGAAAAGAGATTCTTTTTTCCCGGCAGATCTCCTCATAATAATGAAGAATTGCATCGGTTACCTGATTTTTACAGTAGGTCTGATATGTAAGCCTCTCCTGAAACTCCCTTGTATACCGGCAAAGATACGTCTGCATTTCCTCATACTGTTTCTGTTCCAGAAGGGCAGCCAGCACCCGGAGATGTTGCCGCATATCATGACGGACACGGCTGGTTTCATCCATCTGCGCTTTCAGTTTTTCGTAATGTTTTTTCTGAGCAAGCAGACGCAGTTCTGTCTGTTTGCTGTATATCTCATAGGTGAGACGGATTTTGTACGCTTCTGAAAGATCTCTCCACAGCACGCAGGCAAACGCAATGGCCAGTACCATCCCTCCGGTCTCCGGAAACCGGCCTCCGATGATAGGTTCGTAAAGAGGCCAGATCCGATCTGCTGCAAGGGAACAGGCGTAAACCGTTGTTCCCACCAGAACAATTTTCCCATATCCGCAGTCAGTTTCCCCGAAAGTATTTACCAGCATATAAAACGCCGCAACCCATTTGACAGCTTCGCTGATCCAGGATGCTTCATAGAAAATTCCTGCTGAGGGAAGAATATCCACAAAAATTTCCAGAAGAAAAGCTGCCACAATCCAGACATCAATCATAAGAGACAGATATGTCCTGGTGCGGATATGTACTGTAAGCACTCCAAACATGACGCAAATACAAAATGCCATGGCAAATCCGCTCCCAAGTACCCGCAATCCTCTCTGCATATTGATCTGAACCGGGGACCCGAACACCGGAATATACTGAATTCCGGATTTGACATGGTTTTTGTCTGCCACTGCTATGACAATTTCCGCCATTTCAGATCCCTGAAATGTAAAAACACGGTTCATAATCTGCTCTTTATAAGTTTTTTCATCCGGATCTCCCACTTCTCCTGCCAGTTCTCCGTTGATATAAATCCGGTATGCGGAAAAGACCTTCTTAAGAGAAAGGGCCCATGTCTGTTCTTTTTTCGGCAGAATCAGAATCATCCGATAGGTTCCGCAGCCATAGGGAGAGGCATTTTTGTCACCCAGTTCCATTCCTCCGTATTCTCCAATGGAAATATACCGGCTGTAATATCCGGTGTTTTCTTTCAGCATATCTGGAGTAAGAAGTTTCCCCGGAAAATACTGCCATTCTCTGGCCAGATAATGCAGTTTCCCCGCTGCTTTTTCCTCATCCAGACAGAGAATTCCCTGAATGGGCTGCTCTCCTCTGGCCGTATATTCATTGTTCATGCGGTACATCAGAAAAAATGCCGTCATGGATAAAATCACTGTAATTCCGAAAATAAGAGTCCACAGCTTATTTTTCTTCTCTATGGCTGCCACCCCGCTTTCCGGATCGGTTTCGGATTCCCACCGTCAGGGCTGTGATTGCTGCCATTGCCGTTTTTATGGCGTACCTCATGCAGATCCCCATAACAATCACTCCAAGTATTGATAAAATCCCATATCTTATTGTTTTTCGCAGATTGTGCATGTGATTCATCCCCTTTTGTGCTGTTTTAAATATCCATCTATATGCGTCCAGAATACCGCTTTTTCTCTTTTCAGGCAATGAAATCAATTCGTAATAAATCGACATTTTCCGAGAAAAACAAAGGTGCCAATCACTGCTATCACGCAGAATCAGCACCCTTTTTATATGGTTATTTCTTTTTTTGTATACCGGGAAAACGCCGGAAATAGTAAATGACAAACAGCACCGCAGTAATTACCCAGGACACCGGATAGCTGAGCATAATGCTGTTAATTCCGGGATGGGATTTTACAAAGGCAAACAGCCAGATAATCCGGATCATGCAGACGCCTCCGCATGTCAGAATCATGGGGATCAGAACTCTTCCGGCACCACGCAGGGCGCCGGACAGAATTCCGATCACAACATAAAGCGCATACGATGGGATCAGGAACCGGATCATATGGACTCCAATTTTCACCACTGTCTGATCTGTGGTAAATAGGCGGTAAATTGATCCCGCAAACAGAACAATTGCACCACTTACAATAAATGCGGTAATATATGCCATTGCCATACAGACACGGACGCTTTTTCGCATGCGGTGGTATTTTCCGGCACCGTAGTTCTGTCCCACAAAGGTGGTAATTGAGATAGCAAAGGCATTGCAGACCATCCAGAATACCGCGTCAATTTTTCCCAGGGTTCCCCAGGCTGCCACGGTATCCGTTCCCAGCTCATTGACAAAAATCTGAATAGTAAGATTGGCAATGTTGTACATCACAGATTCCAGTCCTGCTGGAAGTCCAATCCTTAAAACTGCTCCAAGAGACCGGAGATCAAAACGGATCTCATGGAATTCCAGACGGTAAATATCTTCTGCCCGCATCAAAAACCAGGTTACAAGAATGGCACTGACTGCCTGACAGCTGACTGTTGCAAGTGCAACGCCAAGAACTCCCATATGGAAGATTACAACAAACACAACATCCAGAAGAATATTCAAAAGGCAGGTGATGATCAGCACATAAAGGGGTCTTTTGGAGTCTCCTACTGCTCTTAAGATACTGGATACCATGTTGTAAACCAGATTGAAAAAAGTTCCCGCAAAATAGATATGCAGGTACAGTACAGAATCCGGAATTACTTCTGCCGGTGTTTTCATCAGGTGAAGGATCGGCTCTGCCAGGATAAATCCTGCTGTTCCCACAATTATGCTGGCTGCCAGACAAAAAATCATGGATGTGTGAAGCGCTTTTTTGAGATTTTTGTGGTCTTTTGCGCCGTAGAACTGTGAAATCACCACAGCCGCACCAGAACATAGGCCCACAAAAAATCCTACAATCAGATTCACGATCATGCTGGACGAACCACCGACTGCAGCCAGCGCTTCTTTTCCCACAAAACGGCCTACCACAACCGTATCGGCGGTATTATAAATCTGCTGGAACAGAGTTCCAAACAAGATCGGAAAAAAGAAAAACAGAAGCTGTTTCCAGATCACGCCCTCTGTGATCTGGTTTACGGCGGTATTTTTCTGATTTTTGTTCTCTTTCATATTTTTATTTCCCCTCAGAGTATAAAAAAAGCCGGTATACTTATCTCAGCATACCAGACTCTTTTCTGCATCATATATTGACTGACCAATCAAAATTAGTCCTCAACTTTGATGATTTCCTTCTTATTGTAGCTTCCGCAAGCTTTGCAAACTCTGTGTGGCATCATAAGTGCTCCACATTTGCTACATTTAACAAGGTTCATAGCGCTCATTTTCCAGTTCGCTCTTCTCTTGTCACGTCTAGCTTTGGAAGATTTGTTCTTAGGACAAATGGACATAGGTTACACCTCCTTAAATTTACTGAATATATCACTGATAGCTGCCATGCGGGGATCCTTAGGCTCCTCCTTGCATCCGCAGGGACCTTCGTTCAGGTTCTTCCCGCAGCGGCTGCAGATACCTTTACAGTCTTCTTTACATAAGACCTTCAAAGGCCAGCATATCAATACCTCAAGATAGACCAACCGGTCCACATCCAGGTTCATACCTGTGAGATAGCTGCTTTCATCCAGATCATTGACACGTTCTTCATCAGAAAGCTTCATATCAAGCTTCTTCTTAAATTCCAGTGATATCTCTACGGCTACTGTCTCAAGACAGCGGTCACAAGGGATTCCAACTGTAATCTTACCGGTTCCTGTAAGTTCAAGAACCTTGTCACCGGTATTGGTGATCGTAAGCTCTACCGGTTCTTTCGCAAGTACCGGGAAACTTCCCATCTGAAAATCAATCTTCTCCAGTTCAGGAACAACTGATTCCTGGATCGTCTTGCCATCACAGGAAGAAATGTCTAATAAATGAATCTGCATAAGTCTCTCCTATCCACACTCAATCCATTATACATATGGTCTTGTGATTTGTCAACGCTATTTTCGGGAAAATATTACATTTTTTTAATTTTTTGTTACTGTTGGCTTAATCGGAAATTCGGGGTAAATTTCGGGGGTGGACTTTTAACTGTCCGCCCCCGAATGTATACTGCTGGTTCGCAGTAATATTCTGCCTGATCTCCGGCTATGCCCGAACGGTTCTATACCATCTGTGCCAGTGCTGAAACGGCTGATTATACCAACGCTACAGTCTCACGGCAGATTGCAAGCTCCTCATTTGTCGGGATAACTGCAACTTTCACTTTGGAATCTGGTGTGGAGATTACGATCTCCTCGCCACGATGTCCGTTTGCATCTTTGTCAAGTGTTACACCAAGGTATCCAAGATAGCTTACAACTTTCTCACGTACCGGGATTGCGTTCTCACCGATACCTGCTGTGAAGACGATTGCGTCAACACCGTTCATTGCTGCAACATATCCGCCTACGAATTTAGCGATGCCATAGCAGAGAACGTCGATTGCGTTTGCTGCATCTTCGTTTCCGCCCTCAGCTGCCTCGTTAAGGTCACGGAAGTCACTGGAAAGTCCGCCGGAAAGTCCGAGAAGACCGGATTTCTTGTTGAGTACGTTCATAACGCCCTCGATATCAAGGTTCTCTTTCTTGGCGATGAACTCCATGATAGCCGGATCGATGTTACCGGAACGTGTTCCCATAACAACACCTTCCAGTGGTGTAAGACCCATTGTGGTATCTACACATTTACCGTTTACAACAGCGCTGATAGAGGATCCGTTTCCAAGGTGGCAAACGATAACTTTGGAGTTATCTTTGTCAAGGCCAAGGAACTCAACAGCTCTCTTGGATACAAAGCTGTGGGATGTTCCGTGGAAACCGTATCTTCTTACTTTATATTTCTTGTAGAAGTCAAGCGGAAGTCCGTAGAGATAAGCCTTAGCCGGCATTGTCTGATGGAAAGCGGTATCAAATACTGCTACCTGTGGTACACCTGGCATAAGGTCTGCACATACGCGGATACCGATCAGGTTTGCCGGGTTGTGAAGCGGTGCAAGATCGTTGCACTCTTCTACGGCTTTGATCATCTCATCTGTGATCACTGCGGAGGAAGCGAATTTCTCACCGCCGTGTACGACACGGTGTCCGATCGCGTTAACTTCTTTCAGGCTTCCGATTGCGCCTGTCTTGTCATTGGTAAGTGCATCCAGTACCATCTGGATTGCCTCTTTATGTGTTGGCATAGCTGCCTCTGTGATCTCCTTGTCACAGCCGGCTTTCTGGTATACCAGTCTTCCGTCGATACCGATTCTCTCGCAGAGACCTTTTGCAAGGACTGCCTCTGTATCGGAGTTGATTAACTGATATTTTAATGAAGAACTTCCACAGTTGATAACCAATACGTTCATGATATTTACTCTCCTGATTTTTTATAATATAAGGTTAGGGGCAAAAGGTGTTTTGCCCCTAACATGATATGTAAGGATGATAACCGGATTATTTATCCTCTGCCTGGCACTGTACTGCTGTGATCGCTACAACACCTACGATATCATCTGCAGAGCATCCACGGGACAGGTCGTTTACAGGTTTCGCGATACCCTGTGTAACAGGTCCGTATGCTTCTGCTTTACCAAGACGCTGAGCAAGCTTGTATCCGATGTTACCTGCATCAAGGTCTGGGAAGATAAGGACATTTGCTTTACCTGCTACTTCGCTTCCAGGTGCTTTGGATGCGCCTACGCTTGGAACGATAGCAGCGTCAAGCTGGAACTCTCCGTCAAGTTTAAGCTCCGGATGCTCCTCTTTGGCGATTCTGGTAGCCTCTACCATCTTATCTACGTCAGGATGTTTTGCACTTCCCTTGGTGGAGTGGGAAAGCATAGCTACCATCGGCTCCTCCTGAACAAGAAGCTTGAAGGACTCAGCGGAAGATGCTGCGATTGCGGAAAGTTCATCCGGAGTCGGGTTCTGGTTCAGACCGGAATCCGCAAATACGAATGCACCGTTTGCACCATACTCGCAATCCGGAACTACGATCAGGAAGAATGCGGATACAAGCTTGGTTCCCGGTTTTGTCTTCAGGATCTGAAGGCATGGACGAAGTGTATCTGCTGTAGAGTGGCATGCACCGGATACCATACCGTCTGCATCACCCATTTTAACCATCATTACGCCATAGTATGGGTACTGAGTATGAAGGATCTCTTTTGCTTTCTCAGGTGTCATTCCTTTCTTGGCTCTCAGCTCTACGAATTTATCAATGTATGCCTGAGTTCTGTCAGATGTCTCCGGATCTACGATCTGTGCGCCGGAAATATCAAAGCCGCCTTCTGCTGCTTTCTTATTGATCTCTTCCTCGTTACCGATAAGGATGATCTTGGCAACTCCCTCTTTCAGAATCTTGTCAGTTGCCTCAAGAGTTCTCATATCCTCTGTCTCTGGCAGTACAATTGTTTTTACGCTTTCTTTTGCTCTTTTTTTAAGCAGTTCAACAAATCCCATGATTAAATGGCTCCTTTCTTGATGTAACAAAAACGCTAGTGTCTGTTCGGGCACTACACTGTGTTTATTATACCTCCTTACACTTTGTATTTCAAGCTTTTCATTGTCAGAAAATGGATGTGCGGCGTATTTTTTGAGGTGCAATTTACGGGCTGACTGCGAAGTGGATTATGTATGACTTAACTTTTTGCAGTGCTTATGTTAGAATAGCTTCATTACGGAAAAACGCAGTGCCAGGCAGGTATATGCAGTCTGTCTCGTGGTAAGGCTCTGAGTAAAATTTAACTTTTCAGAAATGGCAGGTTTTTTATATGAAAGTTGTTGGAATTATTGCAGAATACAATCCTTTTCACAGGGGGCATGAATATCAGATCCGTTATGTCAGAGAAACTCTTGGTGCTGATTATGTGATCGTCGCCATGAGCGGAGATTTTGTGCAGAGAGGCGCACCTGCGCTTATGGAAAAATATCTCCGGGCGGAGATGGCTCTTCTTGGCGGTGCCGATCTTGTCCTGGAGCTTCCCATCCAGGTTTCCACTGCCAGTGCGGAGGGCTTTGCCGCAGGCGGCGTAAGTCTTCTGGATGGACTTGGGTGCGTAGATGAACTTTGTTTTGGAAGCGAATGCGGCGATACGGAGATCCTTATGGAAACAGCTCGTATTCTTGTTGCGGAACCGCCTGTATACAGAGATTTTCTTCAGAAAAACCTGCGTGACGGAATGAGTTTTCCTCTGGCAAGAAGCCGTGCGCTGACAAGTTATGTTGCAAAATCTGCCATCTCTGATGTGTCTTCCGGTGACGGACATTTTATTTTTCCGGAGCAGATGGATTCTATCCTTTCTTCGCCCAACAATATTCTTGGTATTGAATACTGCAAAGCCCTGCTGCGCCAGAACAGCTCCATCCGTCCCCATGCGCTTCTCCGAAAAGGAAGTGGGTATCACGATGCGGATCTCTCGGATGTTTCCGGAGATTTTTTCCCGTCTGCTTCCGGTATCCGGGAACTTCTTTCCGCCAAAAAGGACGCCATGGATTTTTCCCGTTTTATTCCGGCTGCGGCATTTCCGGTTTTTTCCTCTGCGCTTAAAAAGGGCTGCTGGCTTTCGGAAACAACTCTGGATCTTCCTCTGCACTATAAGCTTCTTCTGGAAACGGAAGAAACGCTGCGTCAGTATCCGGATCTTTCCGATGCATTGATCCGCCGGATCTTAAAATACCGGAACCAGTATGAAAGTTTTTCCCAGTTTGCGGATCTTCTGAAAACCAGAGATATCACCCGCTCCGCCATCTGCCGTGGTCTTGTCCGGATCTTTCTTGATCTGAAAGAAAAAGCACCCGGACATATCCCCTATGCCCAGGTACTTGGTTTTTGCAAAAACAGTACGCCACTCCTTGGCCAGATCAAACGAAATGCTTCCATTCCTCTCCTGACCAAATCTGCCGATGCTTCTTCTGTTCTTGATAAAGACGGATTGGATATTTTCCAAAAAACCTGCAAAGCTTCCGGTCTTTATGAGATGCTTCTCTGCCGGAAAACAGGCCAGCCGTTTATCCATGAATTTCAGAAGTCACCGCGGATCATTTTGTAACGGTAATTCCGCTGTTCCCAATCGCTTCCACTGCTTCCCGGATCTTCTCCGGCGGAAGTACCAGAGCGAAACGTACGTAGCCTTCTCCGTGAGGACCGAAGCTTGCTCCCGGTGTTACGATGACGCCGGCTTTTTCCATCAGTTCCATACAAAATGCCATGCTGTCCGTGCGGCCACCCGGGATCTTTGCCCAGACGAACATGGTACCTTTTCCATTTGGAAGTTCCCAGCCAATGTCGCGAAGTCCCTGGCAGAGGGCATCTCTTCTCTCCTCGTACATCTGACACTGTTCTTTTACGCTGTCCAGCGGTCCCTCAAGTGCTGCAACAGCGGCTTTCTGAAGTGGCAGGAACATGCCGAAATCAATCTGGCTTCTCAGCTTGCGAAGTGCTGCGATCACGTCCGGCCGACCTACCAGAAAGCTGAGCCTTGCACCGGTAACATTGAAGGATTTGGAAAGGCTGAAGAACTCCACTCCGATCTCTTTTGCCCCTGGTGTTGCAAGGAAGCTTCCTCCAAATGCTCCGTCAAAGATAATATCGCTGTATGCATTATCATGAATAATGAGAATATCATATTTTTTCGCAAATTCCACGATTTCTTCGTAAAGTCCTGGTGTGGCTATACTTCCTACCGGATTGGACGGAAGGGATACCACCATGTATTTGGCCTTTTTTGCCACTTCTTCCGGGATTCCCTTTACATAGGGGAGAAAGTCATGTTCCGCAACCAGTGGATAGTAGTAAGGAACCGCTCCGGCCATCAGGCTTCCTGCTGCAAATACCGGATAGCACGGGTCCGGAAGAAGGACGGTATCTCCTTCGTCACAGAGGGCCATGCCGAGATGTCCCATTCCTTCCTGGCTTCCATAAACGGTCATTACCATATCCGGTGTCAGTTCCACGTCAAAACGTTTTTTATAATAAGTACAGACTGCTTCCAGAAGCTCCGGCAGATCCCGGAGGCTGTACTTCCAGTTGTTGTCATCCATGGCCGCTTCCGCTACGGCTTTTTTGATGTATTCCGGAGTTTTAAAATCCGGGGTTCCCACACTCATGTTATAGATCTTCATGCCCTGGGCTTCCAGCTCCATGCGCCGGTTGTTCAGAGCAGCAAAAATTTCATCCCCAAATCGGTCCAGTCTTTTTGAAAACTGCATATCATTCGTCCCTCTTCCATAATAAAGTTAATCGGATATTCGCAATCCGCTTCGCTACTTGCTCATAAATAAAATCACAAAGCGATTTCATTTATTTTACCACGGTAACGTGATATACTCAAGAATTTTCCACAAAAAAAGAACCACCACCTGTTTCAGATAGTGATGGCTCTTCTACTTATCATTCATTATTCCGACAAAAGAATACGGTCATTATCCAAGGCCTTGCCGGCTCCTGTCTTAAACTTCTCAAGAAGACCGTCCACAGTCATGTTCTTTTTCTCTTCTCCTCCGATATCCAGTACGATATTACCGGAATCCATCATCAAAATACGGTTTCCAAGATCAATTGCTGACTGCATATTGTGTGTGATCATCAGACAGGTCAGCTGATGTTCTTCCACGATCCGTTTTGTGAGATTCAGGACTTTCTCTGCAGTTCCCGGGTCAAGTGCTGCAGTATGCTCATCCAGAAGAAGCAGTTTCGGCGGGTTCATGGTCGCCATCAGAAGTGTCAAGGCCTGTCTCTGCCCACCGGAAAGAAGTCCTACCGGATGACTCATCCGCTCTTCCAGGCCGATGTCCAGTTTCTTCAGTTCCTCACGAAAACGTTCTTTTTCCTGCCGGGTTGTGTGGGAAAGCCATCCGCCCTTCCCGGCTGCAAGCGCAAGATTCTCTTCGATCGTCATACCCGGAGCAGTTCCGCGCATCGGGTCCTGATAAAGACGGCCGATTTCTTTTGCACGTGCGTGCTGCGGCATAAATGTGATATCCCTGCCGTCCAGCTCGATAGAGCCTGCATCTGTAAGGAAATCACCGCAGATTGCGTTGAAAAGTGTTGATTTTCCCGCACCATTGGAACCGATGATCGTAGCAAAGTCGCCTTTTTTCAGTTCCAGGGAAAGATCTTCGATTGCCTTTTTTTCGTTTACAGTTCCCGGATTAAATGTTTTTGAAATATGGCTGATTTTTAACATGGATCATCTGCCTCCTTTTGTATGAGTCATTCTTCTTCGGATCTGCGGCCACTGTTTCTTAAGATATGGACCGGAAATTGCAAGAACAACGATCACAGAAGATACCAGTTTCAGCATAAACGCCGGCATATTGAAACGAAGTGCAATGGTGTACACAAGGCGGAAGATAAAGGAACCAAGCACCATTCCTACCGCCCTTACAAAAATTCCTCCATGACCAAGAAGAGTACCTCCGATCAGCAGAGATGCCAGTGCGATGGTGACCATACCCTGTCCGATGTTGATATCTACGGATTTCTGTGACTGGGACAGAAGGCATCCGGAAAGTGCGGTAAATGCATTTGCCACACAAAGGCCGATCACAGTTGTAAAGACCGGATTGATGGAGGAAGATTTTACCATATCGGAATTATTTCCGGTTGCCCGGATTGCAAGACCAAGTCTTGTTCTCAGGAAAAATACCAGAAATACGATCACAAGTATCACTGCGATGGCTGCAATGATAATATCTTCTCTGCCTTTTAAAGGTGTACCTGCAAGTGCATCCTTCATCATGGTAAATACCGTGGTTGTCCGGTTCATATTAATGAGAGAAGAGCCTCCCATGACCGCAATATTTACGGAATATAAGGCCGTATTTACAATGATACCTGCAAGCAGGCTGTCTACTCCCAGCTTTGTCTGCAAGATGGCAGTTACAAATCCCGACGTAACACCTGCTGCCATAGCTGCCACTATGGACAGAAACGGATGTCCGCTTACAGCTACTACGGCTCCTACAGCGGCTCCAAAAGTAAAGCAGCCATCTGTAGAAAGGTCGCAGACATTCAGCATAGAATAACTAAGAAACAGAGCAAGAACTGTCAGGGAACAGATCAGTCCAAGCTTCAGAGCAGTCTCCCCGAGGGAGAACATAGTTGCAATCGTCACAGTGATTTCCTCCAATTGGATTTATTTCATAACTGTTCTACAAGGTGAACGGTTATTTATTTTGCGTCTACTTCATCGAAGCTCTCTGCGGTTGTGATCTCATTTACCTGTGTGCAGAGCGGCTCAAATGCTTTCTTTACGGTATCAAAATCAAGACCAAGTTCTTTGCAGGTTTCTGTATTAACTGTTGCAGTACCATTATCAAATGTTTCCACAGCGGTTTTGGCCGGATCTGCGTTATCTACCAGGATATCTGCGATCATATCGGCTGTTTTCTGTCCAAGATTTGCATAATCAACACCATATCCTACAAAAGCACCATTTAATGCAAAGGAGTCAGCACCTGTGTAGTGAGGGATTCCTGCGTCAATAAATTTCTCATAAATAGAAAGCTCTGCTGTCATGATGGTATTGTCTGTAGGTGTAAATACGGCATCCACACCATCTGCGATCAGTGCATCTGCCGCAAGCTGGACTTCATCGGTAGTCGTTCCGGTACGTTCTACATATTCGATTCCCTGCTCATCCAGGTAATCTTTTGCTTCCTGGATCGCTGTTGTGGAGGAGTCCTGTCCTACATCATAAAGAAGACCGATTTTCTTTACATCCGGATTCTGTGCCTGGATCAGTTTCATGATAGAAGAAGTATCCAGATAATCACTGGTTCCTGTAATATTTGCTCCAGGAGCATCCAGAGAATCTACAAGGCCGGAGCCAACCGGATCGGATACTGCGGAGAAAACAACCGGTGTATCACTTCCCTCTGTAGCAGACTGCATACGCATTGCCACCGGTGTAGCCACACCTACCATCAGGTCAACGTTATCTGCCTGGAAATCGGAAATGATCTGTTCCATAACACTGGCATCTGCATTGCAGTTATCATAGGATACATCAAATGTGATACCTTTTTCTTTGCCGATCTCTTCCAGACGGGACTGGATATTGTCTACGATCTGATTCAGGGAAGCATCATCTACATAATTGCAGATACCGACTTTAAAATCCTCTGCCATAACCGGACTGGCCATCATCATACTTGTTGCTGCTACTGCTGCTGCGATTACTAACATTCTTTTTTTCATAATTTTGTTCTCCCTTCTTATTTCCGCTTATGATTACTTTTTGTACACCCTGCGGTCTGCTTTTCCGGAACAACTTTTATGCAACAGAATTTCTTTTTCCTGTAACACAAAAACCGTCTCAAGCTTATATTATGCTTGAGACGGTAATAAAAGTTCTTTATTATCGCGGTACCACTCAAATTGACGAATCGTCCACTTTCCGGTGTACTAACATACACTCCTCATTGATAACGGGTTCGGTTCCCGTCGGCGCCTACTGTACAGATAAATAGTTCGGGCCGCCCTCGAAAGTCCATTCAACATCTGGTTCCCTGCGGATTCCCACCATCACCGCTCTCTGCGAAGCTTCCTGAAATGTTTACTTCTCTTTCTCACTGGTTTGTTTTTTAAGTTGTGTTTACTTTAGCACATCAACGTGAGTCTGTCAACCCCGAAATGAAATTAATTTCAGAAATTCTGTGCATCGCGAAACGTGTTGCCGGTCATAAAGTAAACAGTACCTTAGTTCTTAAAGCTGTGGATCGGTGCCGGGATTCTTCCACCTCTCTGTACAAACGCATCGCAGGAGAAGGAATTTACCGGCATGATCGGTGCATAGCCAAGAAGTCCGCCAAACTCAACAGTTTCGCCTACGCCTTTGCCAATTACCGGGATCAGACGTACTGCAGTTGTCTTCTGGTTTACCATACCGATGGCAGACTCATCTGCAATGATACCTGCCAGTGTGGTAGCTTTGGTATCTCCCGGAACTGCGATCATATCCAGGCCGACCGAGCATACGCAGGTCATGGCTTCCAGTTTTTCAAGAGTAAGAGCTCCTTCGTTTACCGCATCGATCATTCCCTGATCCTCACTGACCGGAATAAAGGCACCGCTTAAGCCTCCTACAGCTGCTGCTGCCATAACACCGCCTTTTTTCACCTGGTCATTAAGAAGGGCAAGTGCTGCAGTTGTTCCCGGTGCGCCGGCTCTCTCAAGACCGATCTCCTCCAGGATCTCCGCTACGGAATCACCGATGGCCGGTGTCGGTGCAAGAGAAAGATCCACAATACCAAACGGCACATCCAGACGTCTGGATGCCTCACGTGCAACCAGCTGTCCAACTCGTGTTACCTTAAATGCGGTACGTTTGATCATCTCGCAAAGTGTTCCGAAATCCTCTCCACGAACCTGCTCCAGGGCTTTTTTTACAACGCCAGGGCCGCTGACACCTACATTGATGATGCAGTCTGCCTCTGTAACACCGTGGAAAGCGCCTGCCATAAACGGGTTGTCATCCGGTGCGTTGCAGAACACTACAAGTTTGGCACAGCCAAGGGAATCCTGCTCTTTGGTTGCCTCTGCGGTTGCAAGGACGATCTCGCCCATCAGTTTTACGGCATCCATGTTAATACCGGTCTTGGTGGAACCAACGTTTACAGAACTGCAGACACGCTCTGTCTCTGCCATTGCCTGCGGGATGGAGCGGATGAGAAGTTCCTCTGCCGGAGTCATTCCCTTGCTTACCAGTGCGGAATATCCGCCGATAAAGTTCACTCCAACTTCCTTGGCACATTTATCCAGTGTTCTTGCGATGGTCACAAAATCCTCCGGTTTCTTACATGCAGCCCCGCCAACCAGAGCAATGGGTGTTACGGAAATTCGTTTATTTACAACCGGGATCCCGTACTCGGTTGCAATCTCATCACCGGTAGCTACCAGGTTTCTGGCTTTTGTGGTGATCTTCTCATATATTTTCTGATTCAGTGCATCCAGGTCAGGATCGATACAGTCTAAAAGGCTGATACCCATGGTAATGGTACGCACATCCAGATTCTCCTGTTCGATCATTTTATTTGTCTCGTTTACCTCAAAAATATTGATCATTTTATTTTCTCCCTGATGATTGATGGTCAAGCGGATATTCGCAATCCGCTTCGCTACTTGCTCATAGCCCATAAACTGCTTCACAGTTTATAGGTTAAATAACGGTATACCGTTATTTTATTATACTCGATGCATCATGTTAAAAATATCTTCATGCTGGCAGTGGATCACAACGCCGATCTCTTTGCCAAGATTTTCCAGCTCTTTTGCAAGTGTGCCGCCATCTTTTTCACATTTTGCTGTGTCTGCGATCATCATCATGTTGAAGTACCCCTGAACGATGGTCTGAGAAATATCCAGAATGTTAACCTGATTCTCTGCAAGGTATGTACAAACCTTTGCGATAATTCCTACTGTGTCATTTCCTACTACTGTGATAATTGTCTTCTTCATCGTTTTTTCCTTTCTACACTGTGATTATTTCTGATATGTGATCCCTCTTCGCTACCTGGATCTTAAAATCCCTGGAACGATACGGGTTGTCACCAAGCGTTACCTCCGAGCAAACAGTCTCATAGGCAAGTTCTTCGTAGTTGTTTTCCCGGCTTAAATGGCCGAGAAAAACAGCTTTCAGATTATCATGGAGAATCCGGCAAAGCAGGCGGCCTGCATTCTCGTTGGAAAGATGGCCTCTGTCTCCCAGGATTCTCTGTTTCAGATAATAAGGGTATTTTCCAACCTGGAGCATGCGGATGTCGTGGTTGGCTTCCAGAAGCACCGCATCCAGATTCTCCAGATTTTTTACAATGTAATCATTATATTTTCCAAGGTCTGTGGCAATGCCCACAGAATGTTCTCCGCATTCCAGGCGGTAACCTACCGGCTGTGCCGCATCATGGGAAATGGTAAAAGGATTTACTGTCAGGTCTTTGATCTCAAAAGGTTCGTCTTCCCGGATCTCGTGGATCAGTCCCTCCGGCATTTTTCCAAGGGATTTCATCCGAAGCATGGCGTCTGCAGTCCCGCCTGTGGCGTAAATGGGAATTCCGTATTTTCTGGAGATCACTCCCAGGCCCTTGATATGGTCGGAATGTTCATGGGTGATCAGGATTCCGTCCACATCTTTTCCGGTAAGGTCAAGGGTATTCAGGCCTTTCTCGATATTTTTCCCGCTGATCCCCACATCTACCAGGACATGCGCCTCCTCAGAACCCACATAAATACAGTTGCCGCTGCTTCCGCTGGCAATACTACAAAGTCTCATTTCTCTCTATCCCTTCTCTGATCTGTCTCCGGGTATCTGAAAGATCTCCGTTGTTTTCGATCACATAATCCGTGTGTTCTCTGAAAACCTGATCAGATACCTGGTTTCGGATAATGCCAAGAGATTTCTCTCTGGAATAGCCGCGGCTTTCCATCAGGCGCTGGATCCGGATCTCTTCTTCTGTATACACATACCAGACTTCATCACAGAATTCTTGATAATTTTCTTCCAGAAAAAGAGCAGCCTCCACAACGCAGATTCCTCTTCCCGCTTCCTTCTGTTCTCCAAGAAGACGGAGGATTCTCTGTTTTACGGCCGGATGAATGATCCCGTTTAATTTCAAAAGCATATCCTTATCTGTGAATACTACATCAGAAATCCTTCTCCGGTCAATAGTTTTATCTTTTTTTATGATTTCTTTTCCAAACAATGCGATCACCGCATCGTAACATTCTTCTCCCGGTTCCATCAAAATATGGCCAAGCTGGTCTGCCTGAATCACATATGCCTGAAACTCTTTTTCCAGGATTCCAAGTACTGTACTTTTTCCGGCGCCTACTCCGCCGGTTACTCCGATCACTCTCATTTATTTCGCCTCATACCAGCTGTCGCCCTGGTGCATATCCACTTCAAGTTCCACTGCAAGATCTGCGGCTCCCTTCATCTCTTCTTCCAGAATGCGGGAAACGATCTCGATTTCTTCCTTCTTTGTCTCGATCAAAAGCTCATCGTGTACCTGAAGCACCAGTCTTGAGTGCAGGCCTTCTTTTTTCATCCGTTCATAAACATGGTTCATGGCGATCTTGATGATGTCCGCCGCAGTACCCTGGATCGGGGAATTCATGGCCACACGTTCTCCGAAAGAACGCTGCATGAAATTGCTGGATTTCAGTTCCGGCACAGGTCTTCGTCTGCCAAACATGGTAGTCACATAACCATGTTCCCTGCCTTCTTTTACCAGGCCATCCAGAAATCCCTTGATCTTCGGATAGGTTTCAAAATATTTTTCGATGTAGGCAGCTGCCTCTTTTCTGGTAATACTTAAATCCTGGCTCAATCCAAAGGAACTGATGCCGTAAACAATTCCAAAGTTTACCGCCTTGGCATTTCGTCTCTGAAGAGGTGTCACCTCGTCCAGCGGTACATGGAACACCTGGGATGCGGTAAGGCGGTGGATATCCTCTGCCTCACGGTAAGCCTGGATCAGTTTTTCATCGCCGGACATATGGGCCAGTACACGAAGTTCAATCTGAGAATAATCCGCATCCAGAAATACAAATCCTTCCTCCGGCACAAAAACCTTGCGGATCAGCCTTCCCAGTTCCATACGTACCGGAATGTTCTGAAGATTTGGGTCCGTGCTGCTGATACGTCCGGTTGCCGTGATTGTCTGATTGAAAGTGGAGTGAATTCGTCCGTCTTTTCCGATCACATTTCCAAGACCATCTGCATAAGTGGATTTCAGCTTGGTCAGCTGACGGTACTCCAGAATATCTTTTACAATAGCATGATCCGCTGCCAGTTTATCCAGGATATCCGCTGCGGTGGAGTAACCCGTCTTGGTTTTCTTTCCACCGGGAAGTCCCAGTTTTTCAAAAAGAATCACACCCAGCTGTTTCGGGGAATTGATGTTAAATTCCTCCCCTGCTTCCTGCCAGATGGTTTTTTCCAGCTCCTGGATGCGGACTTTCAGCTTTTCGCCATAACTTTTAAGTTCTTCACCTTTAACGGAAATTCCCCATTTTTCCATGGAATCCAGAGTAAAGACAAGAGGAAGCTCGATCTCATCGTAAACTTTACGCATGCCTGTTTCGTCCAGTTTTTCAAGAAGAACGCCACGGGCCATACATGGAACAAAAGCCTGATAACAGGCATAATTTCCAAGGCATTCCATTTCTTCTTCCCAGGCTTTTTTCAGGGAAGTTTTTCCAAGAAGATCTTCTTTTGCCGGGAGCATCATGCCATCCAGATATTCTCTGGCAATATCGTCATAGGTATAGGAAGATTTCAGCGGATTCAGAAGGTACGCCGCAACCCCTGTGTCAAAAACTTTTTCCGGTTCTTCCAGCGGAACATGTTTGAGAACTGCCTTGATGTCCATGGCACAGAGCACTGTACTATCCGCCAGGGCTTTCAGCTTTCCACAAAGGTAATCCCCGGTAAGAAGTCCTCCCACCGGAATCTGATAGATTTCTTTTTCATCCAGGACCAGTCCTACGGCATACACCTGATCCGGGTCTGCAAGAACGGAAATACCCACCTGCTCTTTCCTCGCTGCTTTTTCAAACAGGGCCTCCACCCCTGAAAGATCATTACAGGTAAAAAATTCCAGTTCCATGGAGGAATCTGCTGCCGTAACCGGATCAAAACGGTTCAGCATGTTTTTAAATTCCAGTCGTTTGCACAGTTCATAGGCTTCCGGAGTATAGGGATTCTCCACTTTCGCCTTTTCGTAGGAGAATTCCAGCGGACTGTCTGTATTGATGGTCGCAAGTTCTTTGGAAAGCTGTGCCATATCGTAATGTTCACGGAGAGATTCTTTCGCCTTATTGGGCTTCACTTCTTCCAGATGCTCATGGGCATTCTCAATGGAACCGAACTGCACGATCATCTTGGTTGCGGTTTTTTCTCCAACGCCTGGAATTCCCGGAATATTATCGGAACTGTCACCCATCAGAGCTTTCAGTTCTATGATCTGCGGCGGCGTTACCTGATATTTTTCGAGCACTTCCGCAGTATGATAATTCTCAATGGTAGTCTTGCCCCGGACGGTCTTCGGAAGTCGAATCAGAACCTTATCCGTGGCAAGCTGAAGAAGATCCCGGTCTCCGGAAAGAATGGTGACATCCATGCCTTTCGCTTCACTTCTTCTTGCAACTGTGCCAAGAAGGTCATCTGCCTCATATCCTTCCAACGACATGATGTTGATCCCCATGGCAGCAAGCATCTCTTTGATCAGCGGAACCTGTTCCCGAAGTTCCTCCGGCATGGGTTTTCGGGTTCCTTTATAAGCTTCGTAACGCTTATGCCGGAACGTAGGTGCACTCAGGTCAAAGGCAACGGTAAGGTACTCCGGCTTCTCTTCTTCCATAATTCTGAACATAATATTCAGAAATCCATATACTGCTCCTGTATGGCGTCCCTCTGCATTGGTAAGATCCGGCAGGCCATAAAATGCCCTGTTCAAAATACTATGTCCATCGATCAGTAATATTTTTTCACTCAAAATTAAATTCCCTCCTTCAGTTCCAGGATCACAAAAAAGAGAAAAACCACCAGTACAGCAATCAATGCACAAAACGCAATCGCCACAACTGCTCTGTGGAATTTCTTTCTGCGGATATATCTTCTTGACTTCCGGATATCTTCTTCCAGAAGTTCTTTAAAATCCAAAACCGTATCCTCCTGTTTCTCATCCAGCTGCTGCATGGCTTTATGCACAATAAAATACGTAGCAAGCTCGTCGTAACAGGAAGAACAATTCTCAATATGCTCCAGAAAATCCTCCAGATCATTCAATGGCAACGTATGATTGATGTATTTATTCACCATTCCCTCTGCAATACGACAATTCATAAATTCCTCTCTTTCAGCACAACGGACATCGATCTTCCGTTTCTCTCAATTACGTAAAGCAGATATTCCTATTCCACTTTACTGCATGTTCATGAACGCAATATTCAGCACTTTGCGTTCAAACGTTTCCCAGAATGTTATCATTATAGCTAATTAAACAGTGAATGACAAGGGCAGTTTCCTGTGATATACTTGAGATATCCCGGTCAGAAAACAAGAACACCGACCGAATATGCAAATCCAGCAAGGAGGACCATCACTATGAAATCTATTGCAATCGTTACAGACAGCAACTGCGGTATATCTCCATCCCAGGCAAAAGACCTTGGCATCTACATGCTTCCAATGCCATTTTTTATAGATGAAAAAGAATATCTTGAAGATATCGACATGAACCAGGCCGAGTTCTTCCAGTATCTTGAGCAGCACCCCGAATGTCACGTATCCACCTCGCAGCCCACTCCCGAATCCGTAACTACACTGTGGGACAGCCTGCTCAAAGACTATGACGAGATCGTACATATTCCCATGTCCAGCGGTCTCTCCAGTTCCATGCAGACCGCCCGCATGCTGGCGGAGGACTATGATGGCCATGTACGCGTTGTAAACAACCAGAGAATCTCCGGAACCTTACGCTATTCCGCCATAGAAGCCATCCAGCAGGCCAAAAACGGCCTCTCTGCCGATGAAATCGGAACCTGGCTGGAAGAAACCCGCTTCGATTCCAGCATTTATATCACTGTAGCAACCCTGAAATACCTGAAACAGGGTGGACGCATCACCCCTGCTGCTGCAGCTATCGGAACCCTGCTCCGCCTGAAACCGGTTCTTCAGATCCAGGGCGAAAAACTGGACGCCTTCTCCAAAGCCCGCACCATGAACCAGGCCAAAAACACTATGACCAAAGCCATCAAAGATGATATCGCAAACCGCTTCGGAGAAAAGATCAACCTGGATGTCATCCACTCCCACAACCTGGAAGCAGCCCAGGAATTCCGAAAAGAAGTTCTCGCCACCTTCCCGGACATCGGTGAGATCAATATCTTCCCTCTGTCATTAAGCGTCTCCTGCCACATCGGCCCGGGAAGCCTGGCTCTCACCTGTTCTAAGGTACATCCGGAAATCTGGTAAACAATCTGAACAATTTATATTTTTACAGCAAAAGCGGAGCCCCAGGGCCCCGCTTTCTTCTTACTGTCTTGTTTCATTTTCCTGAATTTCTTCAATCTCATCCGGTTTTTCATTCAGAATCTTCATAAACTCCTCACCAGTAATTGTTTCATGCTCATACAGATACTTGGCAATCTCATGAAGCTTTCCGATATTATCCGTCAGGATCTTCGTAGCCTTCTCATGCTCCCGTCTCACAAGCTCCACAACCTTCTTATCCAGAAGCGTCTGCGTCTCAAAAGAACAAGTCAGGCTGGCATCTCCTCCAAGATACTGGTTGCTTACATTTTCCATGGCAACCATATCAAAATCATCACTCATACCATACCGACTGATCATCGCCCTGGCAATCTTGGTCGCCTGCTCAATATCATTGGATGCACCAGTGGTAATGGAATGGAAAATCAACTCCTCTGCTGCACGGCCACCTGTAAAAGTAGCGATCTTATTCTCAAGTTCTTCCTTGGACATCAGGAAATGTTCCTGCTCATCTACCTGCATGGTATAACCCAGCGCACCGGAAGTACGCGGAATGATCGTAATCTTATGGACCGGTGCAGAATCTGTCTGCTTGGCAGCAACCAGTGCATGTCCAACCTCATGATAGGAAACGATCAGTTTCTCCTTGTTGGAAAGCACACGGTTCTTCTTCTGGTATCCGGCAATAACAACCTCAATACTCTCTTCAAAATCCGCCTGTGTGGCAAATTTCCGTCCGTCACGGACTGCACGGAGAGCCGCCTCATTGACAATGTTGGCAAGTTCCGCACCGGAAGCACCAACTGCAGCCTTGGCGATCTCGTCAAAACGAACACTATCTGCAATCTTGATCTTCTTGGCATGAACTTTCAGGATTTCCTCACGTCCCTGCAGATCCGGAAGCTCAACCGGAATTCTTCTGTCAAAACGTCCCGGTCGAAGAAGTGCCGGGTCAAGGGAATCCGGTCTGTTGGTAGCCGCCAGGATCACAACACCCTTGGAGCCGTCAAAACCGTCCATCTCTGTCAGAAGCTGGTTCAGTGTCTGCTCACGCTCATCGTTTCCGCCGCCCATTCCGGAGCCGTCACGTTTCTTACCGATGGTATCAATCTCATCAATAAATACAATACATGGTGCTTTCTCATTGGCCTGTTTAAAAAGATCTCGAACCTTGGCAGCACCCATACCAACAAACATCTCCACAAATTCCGAACCGGAAATGGAGAAAAACGGAACCTCTGCCTCGCCGGCAACAGCCTTGGCAAGAAGAGTTTTACCGGTTCCAGGAGGGCCCACAAGCAGGGCACCTTTTGGCATGGAAGCACCGATCTCTTTGTATTTCGCCGGGTTATGGAGGAAATCCACAATCTCCGTCAGAAGCTCCTTGGCTTCATCCTCGCCTGCCACGTCTGTAAATTTAATTCCTGTGGAGGACTTTACATAAACCTTGGCATTACTTTTACCAAAGGACATCATGCCTCCAGGGCCACCATTGCCCATGGAACTCATCATCTTCTTGCTGAGCCAGCGTCCCAGCAGAACAAAAATGGCAATCGGAAATACATATCCCAGGATCAGGGACAAAAGCAGGGACTGCCTCTGAGGTGCAGTACCCTCAATGCTTACACCTGCATCATAAAGATGGGATACAAGATCCTGATCATCTACCGATACGGTCTTACAATAGACATCATTTCCATCTACTTTCATCGTATAGTAAATGTAATCAGAATCAATGGTTGCCTCATATACTTTTCCTCCGTCTACGGCTTTCAGAAAGGTGGTGTAATCGGTTTCCTTTACACTTCGCTCAGAAAGGGCAGGAAGAGCAAAAACATTCAGCAGAATAATAATTACGACCGCGATGATGTAATATACATACAACGGCCGCTTCTCTGGTTTTTTGGAATTCAGATTCATGCAGTCTCCTCCGTTATCTTATAGTATATTGCTATATCCACAGTGCTATATCAGGTGGTACAGCCTTGTAGCACACTCTACCACTTTTTTCAGTCAATTTCAAGGAGCCAGCCTCCGATTTCATAAACTTTTTAGAATTGAAAATATTTCCAAATAATCCCTTTATTCTGAAAAAATCCTTGCAAACCAACTGGTGCTGTGCTATTATAATAAACGGTTATGCCGCTGTGGCGGAATTGGCAGACGCACTTGACTCAAAATCAAGCGGAGCAATCCGTGCCGGTTCGAGTCCGGCCAGCGGCATTCGCATAAAAGACCTGACGGAGAGATTTGTCAGGTCTTTATTATATGATACAAAAAAATCACGAAAGGAACAAAAAATGGAAAAAGACAAAAGCTTTTTAGGAACCAAGCCTGTCGGAAAGCTGCTTCTGCAGCTTGCACTTCCCACAGTTGCTGCACAGCTCATCAATATGCTCTACAATATCGTCGATCGTATCTATATTGGTCATATTCCCGGAGAGGGTGCTCTTGCCCTTACCGGTGTAGGTGTCTGTATGCCGCTTATTATGGTCGTATCTGCCTTTGCTGCTCTTGTCGGAAACGGAGGTGCTCCCAGAGCCAGCATCTTTATGGGTAAAAATGACACCTCAAAAGCTGAACAGACTCTCGGAAACTGCTTCACCATGCAGATCATCATCTCCCTGATCTTGACTGTTATCCTGTTTCTCGGAAACCGCAGCTTTCTCCTTGCCTTCGGCGCCAGCGCAAATACCATCGACTATGCAGTGGGCTACATGAATATCTATGCAGTGGGAACCATCTTTGTACAGCTGACCCTTGGCATGAATAATTTCATCACAGCCCAGGGATTCGCAAAAACAGGAATGCTCTCCGTACTGATCGGTGCAGTCTCCAATATTATTCTGGATCCAGTTTTTATTTTCGGATTCCACATGGGTGTCCGCGGTGCTGCTCTGGCAACAGTGATCTCCCAGGCATTTTCCTGCATCTGGGTCCTCTCATTCCTCTTTGGAAAAAAGACCTTCCTGAAGCTTCGGAAAAGCACCATGAAACTGAAAGCCGATATCATTCTGCCCTGTATGGCTCTTGGCTCTTCTCTCTTTGTCATGCAGCTCAGTGAAAGCATTATCTCTGTCTGCTACAACTCCTCACTCTTAAAATACGGCGGGGATGTTGCCGTAGGAGCCATGACCATCCTCACCAGCGTCATGCAGTTTGCCATGCTTCCTCTTCAGGGACTTGGTCAGGGTGCACAGCCTATCATCAGCTACAACTATGGTGCACGTAACGAAAAGCGTGTACGTTCTACATTTAAGCTTCTTGTAAAAACAAGTGTTTCTTATTCCGTGATCCTGTGGCTGATCATTATGATCTTCCCGCAGATCTTTGCCGGAATGTTTACTTCGGACAGTACATTACTTGCTTTCACAAAGACAGCTCTCCGGATCTATATGGCAGTTGTGTTTATCTTTGGTATCCAGATTGCCTGCCAGATGACCTTTATCTCCCTTGGCAGAGCCAAGGATTCCATCATTGTGGCTATTGTCCGGAAATTTGTCCTGGTCATCCCGCTGATCTATATCCTGCCCAATATTTTTCGTGCTGATCAAACAAATGCAGTTTATATGGCTGAGCCGGTTGCAGATATCCTGGCTGTTACCTTCACTGCCATCCTGTTTTTCTTTGAGTTTAAAAAAGCTCTGGCAGAAATTTCCGACAGCAAGACGCAGTAACCCTGCATTTGACCCTGCCAGCGATCTTACAGTTCTTACCAGACGCTTAAATATAAAACAGCCTTCCTGCATCATTACCAAGATGCATGGAAGGCTATTTCTATATCTTTCTGCTATTTTATTTCAGTTCGTCTTCATCCTGAAGAAGTTTTTCAAAAACAGGGAAGCAGTCAAATGTTGCAAAATAATCTCTTGGTGTCTCGGCACGGCGGATCATCTCAAAGCTGCCATCCTCATGAAGAAGGATCTCTGCAGATTTCAGTTTACCATTGTAGTTATAGCCCATTGCAAAACCATGAGCGCCTGCATCGTGGATCACAAGGAGATCTCCCATGTCGATCTTCGGAAGCATACGGTCAATGGCAAATTTATCATTGTTCTCACAAAGGGAACCTGTCACATCATATTTATGGTCACATGGCTCGTTCTCTTTTCCCATAACGGTAATGTGATGGTAAGCACCATACATAGCCGGACGCATCAGGTTTACCGCACAGGCATCTACACCGATGTACTCCTTATGTGTATGTTTTTCGTGGATGGCTTTTGTAACAAGACAGCCATACGGTCCCATCATGAAACGGCCAAGCTCTGTGTAGATCGCAACATCACCCATTCCTTCCGGAACAAGAACTTCCTCGTAAACCTTGCGGACACCCTCACCGATCACGCGGATGTCATTTGGCTCCTGATCCGGTTTGTAAGGAATTCCGATACCGCCTGAAAGGTTGATAAATTTAATATGTGCGCCAGTCTCTTTCTGAAGCTTTACGGCAAGCTCAAACATAACTTTTGCAAGCATCGGATAGTAGTCGTTGGTTACGGTGTTGCTGGCAAGGAATGCATGGATTCCAAATTCTTTGGCACCTTTGGATTTCAGGATGCGGAATGCATCAAAAATCTGCTCGGTAGTCATTCCGTATTTTGCATCTCCAGGATTATCCATGATACCGTTGCTGATCTTGAATACTCCGCCTGGATTATAACGGCAGCTGATCACTTCCGGAATTCTTCCGAGAGCTCTCTCTACGCTCTCAATATGTGTGATATCATCAAGATTGATGATTCCACCGATCTCATCTGCATATTTGAACTCTTTCTCCGGTGTATCGTTGGAGGAGAACATGATATCGCCCTTCTTGCAGCCCACTGCTTTTGCCATCATAAGCTCTGTGGCGGAGGAGCAGTCACAGCCGCAGCCATACTCCTGAAGAATGTTGATCAGATAAGGGTTCGGTGTTGCTTTTACTGCAAAAAATTCCTTGAATCCTTTGTTCCAGGCGAAAGCCTCTTTCAGAGCTTTTGCATTCTCACGGATTCCCTTCTCATCATAAAGATGGAAAGGTGTCGGATATTTTTCGGTAATCTCGTTGAGTTTCTCAAGTGTCACAAATGGTACTTTTTTCATAATAACTGTATCTCCTGTTTTCCGACCGCTGTTCCTTAAGAACCCCCGGTCTTATTCTGCCTCGATCACGTGCATCATATTTGTCACTGCACCATGACCGTTTGTCATGTTGGTCGCAGGGTCTCCTGCTGTAAATACAACAAGGTCTCCTTTATGGATCAGATGACGGCTGCGGACAACATTCATAGCCTGAGACATGATATGGTCCGTGGTATCTCTCTGATATCCTTTCAGAGGTGTTACACCCCAGATCAGCTGAAGTTTGTGCTGGATGGTTGAGTTCGGTGTAATGGCATAGATCGGAACCTTCGGGCGGAAATTGGAAATCAGTCTGGCTGTATTTCCACTCATGGTCGGTGTCACGATAGCATTTGCCTTCAGATTCTTCGCAGTGCGGACTGTTGCAAGTGCAACTGCGCTGGAGATCTTCTCTCTTCCATCCATGGAGCGGTGCTCAATAAATACCTTATAATCCAGATGCGGCTCTGTCATCTCTGCGATCTCTGCCATCATCTGAAGGGCATCAACCGGATATTTACCAGCTGCTGTCTCACCGGAAAGCATGATCGCATCGGTTCCATCGTAGATCGCATTGGCAACGTCCGCTACCTCCGCACGTGTCGGACGCGGATTACGGATCATGGAATCCAGCATCTGTGTTGCTGTGATAACCGGTGTATAATGTTCATTGCATTTACGGATGATCTCTTTCTGGATGTGCGGCACCTGGCTTGCAGGAATCTCCACGCCAAGATCTCCTCTGGCAACCATGATACCATCCGATGCTTCAATGATGGAATCAATGTTCTCAACACCTTCTGCATTCTCAATCTTCGCAATAATACCGATGTCCTTTCCACCGTTATCATTCAGAAGTTTACGGATCTCACGGATCACCTCTGCGGAACGGACGAAAGATGCCGCAATGAAATCAAATTTCTGCTCGATACCAAAAAGGATATCGTTCTTATCCTGCTCTGTGATACCCGGAAGATTTACTTTTACGTAAGGAACATTTACGCCTTTTTTCTCTCCCAGCTCACCACCGTTTAAGATATCACAGATGATATCGGTTCCTTTGATCGCCTTAACTTCCAGCTCGATCAGACCATCATCAATAAGAATCTTGTTTCCCGGTTTCACGTCTTTATAAAGTGTCTCATATGTGATGGCAACTTTTTTGTCATCACCTTCAAAATCACCGATTCCAAGTACAAACTGGTTTCCTGACTCCAGTTTTACCTTCTGTCCGTCCTTTAAAAGTCTGGTACGGATCTCCGGTCCCTTTGTATCAAGAAGCATCGCGATCGGCATATCCAGCTCCTCACGAAGCTCTTTGATCATGTCCACACGGCCCTTCTGCTCCTCGTGGTCTCCGTGAGAAAAGTTGAATCTGGCAATATCCATTCCATTCTCCATAAGAGCTTTCAGAGTTTCCCTGTTGTTGCTGGCAGGTCCAAGTGTACAGATAATCTTTGTTCTTTTCATAATTGAATATACTCCCTCTTTTTTTACGTTTTACTGTACGTGTTTGTGCGTAAATAAATGATCCTGGCAATATTCATAATTTCCCTTGCACTTTGAGCAGAAACGGAACTCCAGATTTGGATCATCCTTTTCGGTACGTCCGCAGATCGCGCATTTATGCTTGGCAATTCCATCTGGTCCATAGCCCGTTCTGGTCGGAGCCATGGCCTTCTTAAACTGCTGTCTCCTGTGAATCTCCTTCGGATTGTAACGGTTCATATCCCGCGTACTGAAATAAAAGATCACAAAATTCAAAAGTGATGCTACAATCGGCACAACGCCTACCCAAAGTCCAACTCTAAGATATGATACGATATCCCACGCAATAAACAGTCCATATACAAATGCCATCCATTTCATCTTGATGGGGATCACAAACATAAGCAGCAGCTGAAGATCCGGATATGTGACTGCATAGGCAAGAAAAATAGAAAGACTGATGTAATATGTGGTAAAAATACTTCCATAAGGAAGCATCATTCCCCCAACGGTCACATAACCGCCGGTAACTGCATACAAAAGCGCCGCTGCAATAACTGTAAACAAAAGTCCCGAAAAAATATACAAAGTATATCGGAAAGTTCCCCAGGTACGTTCCAGAGAGGTACCGATCGGATAATAGAAAAAAGCAATTGCAAGCACGAACATGAGAAGATTACTCATTCCTCCCACGCTGGATGGCGGATAGATCACCCATGTTACGAGTCTCCAGATCTGACCTTTCATGACCATGGACATATCCAGGCTCAGCATGCTCAAAACTCCCGGTGCAGCTGCGGTCAGAATATAACCCAGTACATAACATCCGATAATATAAATGGTCAGATTCGGAATCCCGAATCTTCCAAATTTACGTTCCAGTTTGTCGATAAACTTCATTAAATTCTCCTTTCAGCAAATCAGAAAAACCGCTTCTTGGAAAGAATGATCGCTGCCACAACACTGATCGCCACAGAAAACAGGATAATGATCAGAAAGCCCCATGGACTCTGTGATAACGGCATACCGGAACCAGCCACGTTCATTCCGTAAGCGCTGAACACAATGGTCGGAATACTCATGACAATGGTAATGATCGCCAGTACTTTCATAACAATATTCATATTATTGGAAATAATAGATGCAAAGGCATCCATGGTTCCGTTCAGGATTCCGCTGTACACATTGGCCATTTCGATAGCCTGTTTGTTCTCAGTGATGACATCTTCCAGAAGATCCGTATCCTCCGGATATTTCTTGATACTGTCTATCTTCAGAAGCTTCTCCAGCACAACCTCGTTGGACCGGAGGGATGTGATAAAGTAAGTCAGGGATTTCTGCAGCTCCAGAAGCTCGATCAGCTCCTCGTTTCTTGTGGAAAGATGCAGTTTTTCTTCCACCTGCTCACTTTTCTTGTCAATGATACGCAGATAACGCAGGTACATACTTGCATTTCTGTAAAGGATCTGGAAAATAAAACGGGTCTTCATATAGGTAAAAAAGCTCCGGACTCTTCCTTCCATAAATCTGGTCAGAACCGGTGTGTCCTCCAGACAGATAGTAAAGATCATAGACCCTGTCACAATGATACCAAGCGGTATGGTTCCATACCAGTCCTTGTCATTACGCTCCTCGATCATAGGAACGTCAACCAGGATCAGTGTATAATTATCCTCAACTTCGATACGTGACCGTTCTTCCTCATCCAAAGGGGATCGTAAATCGTCAACCTCTATATCAAACTTCTCGGAAAATTCAAAAATCTCTGTTGCCGTCGGATTCGTCAGCGCAATCCAGCAGCCTTCCTCCGGTTCCTGTATCTGGTGGATGGCTCCGTCTATTGTCTTGTAAATCCTTACCACGATTCCCACTTCCCTTCTTTTGCTTTTCTTTTGCCAGGGCAAAATTCATTTTTATTATAAATAGTCAAAATAGCTTTGTCAATTCATACATTTTCTTTTTAAAAAAGCTTTTAAATGATTTCACATGCTCTTTACATAAAAATTCATTCTGTTTTCCACGTTCTTTACATTTTTTCCGGCTTCCTATATAATGATTCCAGAATTCCAACGAAAGGAAGTTATACAAATGAGTCAGTCATCATTCGGAAAAAAATTCGTAGTTACTACCTGGGGAGAATCTCATGGCAAGGCTATCGGTGCAGTTCTCGACGGCTGCCCCGCAGGTCTTTCTCTCTGCGAGGAAGATATCCAGGTTTTTCTTGACCGGAGGAAACCCGGCCAGAGCCGCTACACAACTGCCCGTAAAGAAGGGGATCTGGTTGAAATCCTTTCCGGAGTTTTTGAAGGAAAAACTACCGGCACACCGATTTCTCTTCTGATCCGCAATACCGACCAGCGTTCCCGGGATTACGGAAATATTGCATACTCCTACCGCCCCGGTCATGCAGACTTTACCTTTGACCAGAAATACGGTTTCCGCGATTACCGTGGAGGCGGACGTTCTTCCGGAAGGGAAACCGCCGGCCGTGTGGCAGCCGGTGCCATTGCCATCAAGCTGTTAAATGAACTTGGTATTACTTTTACCACCTATGCGAAATCCATCGGTCCTGTGGAAATCCAGTCTTTCTCAGAAGAAGAGATCCGGAACAATTCCCTCTGTATGCCAGACGCCGATGCGGCAGAAAAAGCATCCGCCTATCTCGAGCAGTGTCTCAATAACCAGGACAGTGCAGGCGGTGTGATCGAATGCCGGATCAAAAATGTTCCTGCTGGTCTGGGTGATACGGTTTTTGACAAGCTGGATGCCACTCTTGCTCATGCGATCATGTCCATCGGTGCTGTAAAAGCTGTTGAGATCGGTGACGGTATTAATGTGACACGTCTTACCGGTTCCGAAGACAACGACGGTTTTGTCCAGAAAGACGGCATCATTTCCAAGACCTCCAACCATGCAGGCGGTATCATGGGCGGTATGAGTGACGGCAGTGACATTATCCTCCGTGCCCATATCAAACCAACACCATCGATCAGCCAGCCCCAGTCCACCGTAACCAGCTCCGGCGAAAATCTGGAGCTTGAGATCAAAGGACGCCATGATCCTGTTATTGTTCCACGTGCCGTAGTTGTTGTGGAAGCCATGGCAGCTCTCACCATCACCGATGCACTTTTTGCCAATATGAGCGCACGCATGGACCGCATCCACGAATTCTATCGCAGATAAAACCGCCCTCATTCCCGGCAGATCCGTGGATTCATCCGTAATGCCAAATGCTTTTCCAGCAAAAAACAGACTCAGGGAATCTTATTGCTTATCCCTGAGTCTGTTTTTGTATCCGGATATCTGGCCGTTGCAGTCATTTACCGAAAAGAATTATTTGCAGATGCCATCCACATCTCCCGGCACCGGCCAGATATGGATGCTGTTCGGTGTTTCGATCTTTCTTGGCTTCTCATTCATCATAATAATATTTTTTTCGTAATCTACTGTAAAAACAGTAATACTGTTACTTCCATGATTTGCAATGGCAATATGTTTGTTATCCGGGAAAATCATAAGATCTTTCGGATAATCACCACTGATCGGAAGGGTAAATTTCTTGGTCAGAAGGCCGGTTTCCTGGTCTACCGCATACATGGTTACTGTGTTCTCACCTGCAGTTGTGCAGAAAAGATATTTGCCATCCGCAGAAAGAGACATGCCTGATGCTGCGTTGTGAATCGCATCATTGGCGTCTTCTTTTCCAAGAGTGGTAATACTCTGGAGCAGCTGGAACTCCGGGTTCTTGCCGCTTCCGTCATAGCTGTATACCTTAACCTCATTGCTGAGCTCAAAAAGAAGATATGCAAATCTTCCATCATCACTGAAGCGGATAATACGAGGGCCACTCTCTCTCGGGCAGCGGAGGATGTCAACAAGCTCCAGTTTATCTTTCTTCTTGTTGATCCTGTAGATCTTAACCTGATCAATGCCATTATCTACCGCACAGAGATATTTGTTATCCGGTGTGGGGCGGACACAATTTACATGTGGACGGAAGTTACGTTCTGCCACACTTCCAAGTCCTTTATGGAAAACACCGTCCATAACACTTCCCAGACGTCCGTCTTTATGTGTATGTACAACCGTTACCTTACCATCATGATAACCTGCTACATAAAGATATCTTCCGTCTACATCTGTTGCAAGATAACAGCCTCGCATTCCGTTAATATCTACGCTGTTAATACGGGAAAGATCTCCATTTTCATCTCTCTCGAATACAGCCACACCTTCATCCTCGATGGAGTACAGATATTTACCGTTTTTGGAAACTGCCAGATGAGATGCATTGCTGACCTCTACCTCACTGCGCTCTGTCAGTGTTCCGTTCTCTACATCTACATCGTATACCTGAATTCCCTTACTGGTTCCATGGGTATATGTTCCCACGTAAGCCACGTACTTCTTTTTTCCCATAAGCTCTGGCCTCCTGCTTTCACATTCATTACGTATTTTTGTGTTTATTTTATCACAAAGTTTTTTGAAGAACAAGTTACCATCCTACTATCTTTGTGTAAATTCCTGTGCAAAATCATTTTTTTGCGGAAATTACAGATCTCCCAGGGCGCCTCTCATTGCTTCCAGAGTTTCGTCGATCACTTCATCTGTGTGTGCTGTGGAAAGGAACATTGCCTCAAACTGGGACGGCGCAAGATGGATGCCACGTTTCAGCATTCCCTTGAAATATTTTGCAAAAAGATCCAGGTTGGAAGTTTTTGCGGAAACATAGTCTTTTACCTCCTGGTCTGTAAAGAAAATACTTGCCAGAGAAGAATCATAGTTTACCTGATATGGAAGACCTTTTTCCTCCACGATCTTCTTCAAGCCGCCGTAAAGCTTCTCACCTTTGGCAGCCAGATCTTTGTAGATTTCCTGATGCTCATAGAGATATTTCAGCTGTGTGAAACCTGCAGCCATGGCAACCGGGTTTCCGCTTAAGGTACCTGCCTGGTATACAGGACCACACGGTGAGATCAGATCCATGATCTCCTTACGTCCGCCATAAGCGCCTACCGGCATTCCTGCGCCGATTATTTTCCCGTAGGTGACAAGATCCGGACGGATACCAAAATACTCTGCTGCTCCGCCAAAGGCAAGTCGGAAGCCTGTGATCACTTCATCAAAGATCAGCAGACAATTATGCTCATCGCAAAGCTCACGAAGCCGCTTTAAGAAACCTGGTTTCGGAGGAACCACACCCATGTTTGCTCCTACTGCCTCCACGATCACGGCTGCCACATTTCCCTCCTCCTGTTTGAGAAGTGCTTCCACACTGGCGGCATCATTGTAGGTAGCCGTCATGGTATCCTGTGTACAGCCCTTCGGAACACCGGCGCTGTCCGGAATACCACTTGCCATGACACCGGAGCCGGCACTTACCAGAAGGCAGTCGCTGTGTCCGTGATAGCAACCTGCAAATTTGATGATCTTGTCTTTTCCGGTGAAACCTCTTGCCGCACGGATGGCACTCATAACAGCCTCTGTTCCGGAGTTTACCATACGAATCATATCTACATGCGGAATATGCTCACAGATAAATTCTGCAATCTCCACTTCAATTTCCGTAGCGCATCCAAAGCTCAGGCCATTTTCGCAGGCCTTGATCACGCTCTCACGGATTTCCGGGAAATTATGCCCCAGGATCATCGGGCCCCAGGAATCAATGTAATCCACATAACGGTTTCCGTCCACATCATAGATGTAACATTTATCAGCTTTTTCAATAAAACGAGGTGCCTCACCGATGGCTCCGTAAGATCTTACCGGGCTGTTTACACCTCCCGGAATTCTTTTTACCGCACGCTCAAATAACTGTTCTGATTTTGTCATCAGCCGATTCTCCCTTCATCCATAAGTCTTGCCAGAAGTTCTGCATAGTAGGTAAGATAGATCTGTGCGCCGGAACGGAATGCTCCGGTAGCCATCTCGCCTACGATTCTTTCCTCATCAATCCAGCCATTTGCGGCTGCAGCTTTTACCATGGCATATTCACCACTGACACTGTATGCCGCAACTGGTACATTGGTGGCTTCCTTTACCTGCCAGATCATATCCTGATATGCAAGAGCCGGTTTTACCATGATGATGTCTGCGCCTTCCTCAACATCTGTAAGGGCTTCTTTCAGGCCTTCTCTGCTGTTGTGCGGGTCCATCTGGTAACTCTTTCTGTCACCAAAAGACGGAGCAGAATCAGCCGCTTCACGGAACGGGCCATAAAATGCGGAAGCATATTTTACCGCATAGGACATAATCGGAGTTGTATAATGTCCGGCTTTATCCAGGCACTCCCTGATTGCTGCAACACGGCCGTCCATCATATCGGAAGGTGCTACCATATCCGCTCCTGCCTCTACGTGGGAAAGTGCTGTTTTTGCAAGAAGATCCAGTGTTTTGTCATTATCCACATCATGACCGCAGAGAACGCCGCAATGGCCATGGGAAGTGTACTCACACATGCATACATCTGTTACATAATAAAGCTCCGGAAATTTCTCTTTTGCAATGCGAAGAGCTCTCTGAACGATCCCCTCCGGATCATAGGCACCGCTGCCCACTTCATCCTTATGGTCAGGAATACCAAAAAACATCACACTTCCTACACCGGCTTTGGAAAGCTGCTCCAGTTTATACGGAAGACGGTCCAGGCTGTAACGGTACTGCCCGGTCATGGACGGAATTTCTTCTTCCTTATTTTCTCCTTCCATTACGAACATAGGATACATAAGAGAAGATTTATCCATTCTTGTCTCACGTACCATCTTACGAAGGTTTTCGCTACCTCTTAATCTTCTTGGTCTTTTTGTCAGTTCCATGATCATTCGCTCCTTTTCATATCCTCCACCAGCTTGACAAGACTGTCAATGGTGGCTTTTTCTGACATATATGCTTTCATTCCAAAGCTCTCAGCAGCCGCCTTCGTCTGTCTGCCGATGCAGGCCGCCTTAACCTTTGAATAATCCAGTCCTTTTGTTCCCTCTACAAATCCCTTCACAGTGGAGGCACTTGTAAACACCGCACAGCTGATCTGTCCTGTTTCAAATTCCTTCTTCTCATCGATGAGCTGGCTCTTTTCGTAAAGAGTCTGATAGGTTGGAATATCCTCAACCTCAGCCCCTGCCTGTGCCAGAAATTCAGTAAGCTTTTCGTTGCCTTTTTCCGCCCGCGGGATGAGAATTTTTTCTCCGCCGGAAAGGATCTCTGAAAGTTCCTTTCCAAGGGTATCCCCGTCATATACAGACGGCACAAAGTCTGCCAGAAGGCCCCTTTCTTTCAGAGCCTTTTTGGTTCCCTCACCGATCACTGCCAGACGGATCTTTCCCATGGCACGGATATCTTTTCCATGGCGGACGAGTTCCTCAAAGAATACCCTCACCCCTGTAGGGCTGGTAAATACAAGCCACTGATAATTTTCCAGGTGATCCATTGCTTCATACAAACGGCTCTGATCTTCCATGGGTACCGTACGGATTGCCGGAAGTTCCAGAACCTCTGCGCCTTTTTCCCGGAGTTTGTCCGCAGTTCTGGAAACTAGTTCTTTTGGCCTTGTGACAAGAACTTTCCAGCCTGCAAGAGGCAGTTCTTCATACCAGCCAAACTTCTCTGCCAACGTACATACCTTACCTACTACAATGATCGCCGGTGTCTCAATTCCCTGGCGTTTTACCTCTTCTTCCAGGGTGGAAACGGTAGCCACGATCCGTTTCTGTCCTGCTGTAGTGCCTTTTTGAAGGATTGCCGCAGGCATATCTTTTTCCATGCCTGCATTTATAAGACCGGCACAGATATCCGGAAGTGCCGACACACCCATCAGAAATACAAGAGTTCCCTTTGTATCAACAAGCGCACGGAAATCAATGTCATATTCTTTTCCGGCTCTTTTATGCCCTGTGATGATGTGGACCGAAGAGCAGAAATCTCTGTGCGTTACCGGAACCCCGTTATATGCCGGTACTGCAATGGAAGAAGTAACTCCCGGAACGACTTCGTAAGGGATCCCATTCTCCCGAAGAAGTTCCAGTTCCTCTCCGCCTCTTCCGAAAAGAAATGGATCTCCTCCTTTCAGACGCACCACGCGAAGACCTTTTTGCGCCTCCTCAAGAAGTACCTGATTGATATTTTCCTGACGCATGATGTGGTGACTGGCACGTTTTCCTACATTAATAAGCTTCACACCTTCCGGAATCCGTGACAAAACGCCCTGGCCTACCAGACTGTCATAGACAACCACATCTGCCTGTTCCAGAACTTTAAGACCTTTTAATGTAAAAAGGCCGATATCACCAGGGCCTGCGCCTACCAGCCATACTTTTCCTGTTTTCATCTGTTTTCTCCTTTTTTCCGAAGAGTTTCCGCAAGTTCCCTGCCCAGGCTTTCCGCATCGGCCTTGTCGCCACGCAATGTTCCCGTAACATAGGAACCGTCTTTTTCATTATAATAAAGTCCTCTGAGATAAAGCTCATCTCCGGAAATTTCTGCATGGGCAGCTACCGGAGAAGAACATCCTCCATCCAGAAGTTTTACAAAGGCACGCTCTGCTCTTCCTGCGGCCCAGGCCTCTTCATCACAGTAACCGTTCAGGAAACTGTAATCCTCACCTTTTCGTCCCTGTACCGCAAGGATTCCCTGGCCTGCTGCCGGAATGATCTCATCGGCTGTAAAATACCGGTTGATCCTGGATTCCAGTCCAAGTCTCTTAAGCCCGGCTGCAGCCAGGATCAGTGCACTGTACTGCCCTTCATCCAGTTTCCGGAGTCTTGTCTGAAGATTTCCACGGATGCTTTTGACCTCCATATCCGGATACAGCTTCTTAAGCTGAAGTGTACGTCTCAGGCTGGAACATCCGAGAGGCTTACTTTTATCCAGCTCGGAAACTCCCTCCGGAAGTACCAGTACATCTCTTGGATCTTCTCTTCTGGAAAAGGCCAGAAGGGGCAGTTCTTCCGGAACTTCCATAGGCATATCTTTCAGGCTGTGCACAGAAAGGATACTTCTTCCATCCATCAGTGCTTTATCCAGTTCCTTTACAAAAAGTCCCTTTCCGCCAACCTTGTCCAGGGTGCGGTCCAGAATGATATCTCCGGTGGTTTTCATGGTAAGGATTACCACTTCCATTTCCGGATTTTTTTCTTTTATATAATCACGGACCATTTCACTCTGGAGTACCGCAAGTTTACTCTCCCTGCTGCCAATTATAATCTTACTTTTCTTCGTCTTCATCATCCTGCTCCTTCAGTACCTTTTCCAGCGCTTTCTGAATTTCTTCCCTGACACGCTTTGCCTTTTTGTGGTCAAGACCGCTGGCTGTAACTCCTACTACCATTTCATCTCTCATATAGATACCCGGGAAATAAAAATCACAGGATTCACGGTCGGAGGCTACATTTACATAAATGCCCTCCTCCCTACAGACACGGTGGATCTCATCATTTAATTTCCAGTCATTGGTGGCCGCAATCACCATGTAGGCACTGGCAAAATCAGAACGCTTTACAGGGCGGATATGTAAATTTACGGTCCCGGCTTTTCCAAGATCCATAAGTTCCTGTGTAACTTTTGTTGCCACGACTGTGATATTCCTTGTAAATTTCAGAAGTGTTTTTACTCTTCTGGTGGCAATATTGCCACCGCCTGCCACAACAATATTCTTGTCTGACAGATCAATAAACATGGGGAAATACGGTTTATTCTTCATAAAGTTTCTCCAGTCCTTCCACACATTCCAGAAAAACATCCTGGTTCAGGCTGTCACGAAGTCCGAAGATCAGCTTGTTCACAACCTTTCCGGCTGCCGTATCCACTGCTTTTTTCAGCTTCTCCCTGTCTGAATCTTCCATAGGAGTTTTCCGGAATATTTTTTCGATTCTTAAGTTCAGATCTTCCACAGCATCAGCCTTGATTTCCTGAATACGGGGAATAATATCACGGCCATCCAGCCACTGGAAGAATTCTTCCATCTGTTCTTTTACAATTTTTCCTGCTGCTTCCAGGTTATCTGCAAGTTCCTTTGGTGTTTCGCTGGTACGGAAGCTGTCCATATCATAAAGTATGATATTTTCTTTCTTTCGGATCTCCGGATCAATATCTCTCGGGACTGCCAGATCAATAAGAATCATTGGCCGTTCCACCCGTACATCCTCAAACAGTTCTTCCGTCAGTGTATAGTTGGGACTTGCCGTCGCACTGACAACCAGATCACATTCCGGCAGATAGTCCATTCTTTCCCCATAGTTGATTCTGCTGCATCCAACCGGAATGTTTACCACTCCGCTTCTGTACTGACGGATTGTAACCGTCACATCCGCACCGGCCTCCCTGAGTGTCTGTGCTGCCATTTTTCCCATTTCACCGTTTCCGATTACCATACAGACTTTATTTCTTACATGGTATCCGCCCTCCTCAAGAAAGCGGATTGCCTGATGGATCACAGAAGGATTTCCGTGGGAAAAAGGAACCTCTGTCTTGATCTTCTTTCCTGCAGTTACAGCCATCCGGAACAGCACCTCCAGAACGCTGTCTGTAGTAAACTCTTCCCTTGCAAAACTCAACGCGTCTTTTACCTGGGTAAGAATCTGGTCCTCTCCCAGAATCTGAGATTTCAGTCCACTTGTGAGATAAAAAAGATGCTCTACAGCCTCCTCATTTTCTCGGCTGATAAAGTATTTTCGGTATTCTTCCCCTTCAATTCCCTTCAGCCTGCAAAGCCACTGATAGAGTTCCGGTTTTTCATTTTCTTCCGTGCTTACCCAGAGTTCCAGCCGGTTGCAGGTTGACAGAATAATACACCCACAGATCCCCGGCTCTTTTTTCAGCTTAAGCAGTGCCTCACCGGTATTCTTCCTGGTGAAGGCAAAAAGAGCTCTGATATCCACAGGTGCCATATTATGGTCAATTCCAAGCATGAATATACTCATGTCTTTCGTTCTCCTTTGTTTCCAGGTGGTTTCATCCACCAACGATATGTCAAGCGAATATTCGCAATTATATAACTGTATTCCCATACATTTCTCATATGTCCGCAGTCTTTTATAATGATAAACATTTCCGCCCGGAAAGTCAACTACGATTGACAATCCTGTACCCTCCTTTTATAATAACTTCAGGTAGAAAATGCGGAAAATATATTTCAGGATGGAGGAAATCCCTGTATGAATGCAGCTTCAAAAAAAGCAATCCTCATAGTCAGTTTTGGTACAAGCTATGAGAATACCCGTAAACGAACCATTGACGCCATCGAACGTGATATCGCCGATGCGTTTCCTGTCTGTCCGGCCTATCGTGCCTGGACAAGCAAGATGATCATTGCCAAATTAAAAAAACGTGACGGAATCATTATACACACCGTAAAAGAAGCCATGGAACAGATGCTTCTCGATGGAATTACTGATGTGATCGTACAGCCTACTCATGTAATCAACGGAATTGAAAACGACCAGATGAAAGCAGACGCCCTTTCTTTCCGTGACCGTTTTTCAAGTATTGTTTTCGGAAATCCCCTTCTTACCACAGAAGAAGATAACCAGGCTGTTGTCCAGGCTGTTGCTGGTGAGTTTCAGGATATGGACCAGGAAACAGCCCTTGTTCTCATGGGACACGGAACCGAGCATTATGCAAATTCTGTTTATGCTGCCCTGGATTATCGTTTTAAAGATATGGGCCATAAAAATATCTTTCTCGGAACTGTTGAGGCTTATCCTGCCCTGGATTCTCTTCTCCGGGCTGCGGACAGCTTTCAGCCAAAAAAGATTGTCCTTGCTCCTTTTATGATCGTAGCAGGCGATCATGCACAGAACGATCTGGCCGGTGAAGATCCGGATTCCTGGATGAACCGCCTTTCCTCGGAAGGGTATGAGGTAACTCCCGTACTGAAGGGTCTTGGCGAATATCCGAAAATCCGCCAGATTCTCGTAGATCATGTACAGCAGGCCATGGACGCTTCCATCTGATCCGGAGAGAACAGTTCTTCTGCATATTTATGATAAAAAAACTGCACCGTGATCCATTTTAGGATCTTCCGATGCAGTTTTTATGTTATATTTTATAAAATGTTGATCTTCCTGACCGTTTTATGCCATCAGTTCATCCAGTCTTGCCTTCACAGCAAGGATAAATTCTTTACTGTTCAGTACCTGTACATCTTTCAGGGAAGTGATCAGCGCAAGGTCTTTTGTCATCTTTCCGCTCTCGATGGTATCCAGTGTTGCTTTTTCCAGTTTTCCCGCAAAATCAGCAAGTGCTTCATTTCCGTCCAGCTCTCCTCTCTTGCGGAGTGCTCCTGTCCATGCAAAGATTGTTGCCACAGAGTTTGTGGAGGTTTCTTTTCCCTCAAGATGACGGTAATAATGTCTCTGAACTGTTCCGTGAGCAGCCTCATACTCAAAATATCCTTTCGGAGATACTAGCACGGAAGTCATCATTGCAAGAGAACCGAATGCGGAAGAAACCATATCACTCATAACATCTCCATCATAGTTCTTGCAGGCCCAGATAAATCCACCTTCTGCCTTCATAACACGGGCTACGATATCATCGATCAGACTGTAGAAGTAAGTCAGGCCGGCTTCTTCAAATTTATCTTTAAACTCTGCCTCAAAGATCTGCTGGAAAATCTCTTTAAATCTTCCATCGTATGTCTTGGAAATGGTATCCTTGCTTCCGAACCATACATCCTGTTTGGTATCCAGTGCATAATTAAAGCAGCTTCTTGCAAAGCTCTTTACGGAATCATCCAGGTTGTGCATGCCGCGGAGAACACCTGCTCCGTCAAAATGCTGGATCAGTTCTTTACGCTCTTCTCCGTCCTCGCCCTCAAATACGAGATATGCATCTCCCGGTTTGTCAATATAAAATTCTGTATTTTTATAGATGTCACCATATGCATGACGTGCAAGTGTGATCGGTTTCACCCAGTTCTTTACACATGGCTCAATTCCTTTTACTACAATCGGAGCGCGGAATACGGTTCCATCAAGAATAGCACGGATCGTTCCATTAGGACTCTTGTACATTTTTTTCAGATCATACTCTTCCATTCTGGCTGCATTCGGTGTGATGGTAGCACATTTTACTGCAACTCCGTATTTCTTGGTTGCTTCTGCCGCATCAATCGTCACCTGATCATCTGTCTCGTTTCTGTGTTCAAGGCCAAGATCATAATACTCTGTATTCAGTTCCAGATATGGTGTGAGAAGTTCGTCTTTGATGATCTGCCACAGAATACGTGTCATCTCGTCTCCATCCATCTCAACTAAAGGTGTCTGCATTTTGATTTTTTCCATATTATTTTCTCCTTTTGAGGTTTATTCTCCTGTCCGGATTCCAGGTGCTCTTTCCTTTAGAATCTTTCTTTGGCACTTTTACTGTACATTGTACTCATATTTTTCATTTCCGTCAACGCTTTTATGCTTTACCACACTATGTTTATAAGAATTGTATAATAATTTAGTTTTTTATTAATTTTTCACAGTTAAATTTTCCCCACCCCTGCTGATTTCTGGGAAGTCCCATATCATCCGTGCTTTCTCTTAACAACATCTTTATTTCCACGTTGGAAAGCTGCGGCTCTTTTTCCAGAAGACAGGCAATTCCTCCGGATACCAGCGGCGTTGACATGGAAGTTCCACTCTTGATCCGGTACGTGTAGGGAATCCCCGGCGCACAGGAAGTTACACGATTCCCCGGTGCAACCAGATCAGGCTTGCACACACACTCAAACGTAGGTCCTCTTCCGGAAACTGCCTTATTTCCCTGCAGCATATCGCTGGATCCTACGGTAATAATCTTCCGGCTGCTTCCCGGTGCTGTCACTGTGCCATCCCCAGGCCCTTGGTTCCCGGCAGCTGCCACTACCGTAAAACCTTTATCCCACAGCTGTTCCACGCCTGCAAGAAGATCCGTCTGTTCATTCATACTGCGCGAAGTTGTTCCTACCGAAATATTTACAATGCGGATATTATAAATTTTTCCAAAATCTTCAATCCACTGAAAAGCCTGAAGTACATCTTCACGGCTGCCATTCCCGAAACGATCCAGCACTTTAAGCGCAACAATGCCACATCCGGGAGCAGCCCCCTTATATCTGCCCTGGGATGCCGTGCCGTCTCCGCCCAGAATGCCGCTGACATGGGTTCCATGTCCGTTATCATCATAGGGACCTGATTTTCCTTCTGTAAAATCACAGAATGCCAAAATACGCTTGCCAAAATCTATATGCGGAAAAATTCCTGTATCCAGTACGGCTACACCGATTCCTTTTCCGGTATATTTTCTTTTATACATAAACAAAAAATCTCCTGCCGGACAGATGATTTCTCTTTAATTTATTCAGAAAACAGCTATCCCGGAACCTTTTCCGTAAAAAGATCCCGGGATAAATCCCAGGATCTTTTTTATTAATTATTTAATTCCCACTACCTGTACGGAAGTTTACTTTCTTCTGGATCTGATTATCCATTCCATAGCCATAGCTTCCATAAACGCCAGTATGCCAGCCCTTTGCCTGACCTTCCGGATCATAATGAAGTCCGTTGATGATCACCCAGCTGTGTCTGGTATAACCATCACCTGCACCATCTCTAGAACCCGGGACACGTCCGCATATCACATATTAACATTGCAAATATTGGGTTGCAATATCTCCTTCAACCTTTGTGCCTTATATGAAAAATTCTGTCACATAAAACCATTTTCAATACATATTTGGTATTTTCCCGAAAATGCATTTTTCTCAGTTTCTGTCATATAATGTATAAAATCCCTTATTTCCTCCAATACTTAACACATCTGAAAAAATAAAGGAGGTTTTCTTTATGCTTCTGTTTATTCTTGTATTCTTTGGACTCCAGATCTTTATCCTTTTCTGCTGTGCCGCAGCAGGTAACGATGCCGCTTCCCAGGAACTTTCCGACCAGGAACAGCTTCAGTTTATCTCAGAATGGAAAAAACAGCATCAGAAAAAGGACGTCTGCTGAAGAACGTCCTTTTTACTGTAAAGCAAATGCAAATAGGATATTTTATATGATAATACAAACCAGGCCGCCTTTGCTGTCGTTTACGATCTTCTGCATGGTATCCTGGAGTTTTACCTGGCTTTCTTCACTGATCATGGCCAGTTTGTTTTTGATCCCATCTTCTACCAGCTGCTGGATGGATTTTCCGAAAATGTTGGTCTCCCAGATGCTTTCTCCCCGGTCCGGGCTTTCCTTGATATATTTTATCAAATCTTCTGCCTGCTGCTCTGTGCCGACAATGGGGGCGATCTCCGTTTCGATTCCTGCCCGTATCATATGAATGGAAGGGCTTTTTGACCGGATCTTTACTCCGAATTTATTTCCCTGGCGAATTACTTCCGGTTCTTCAATGGTGATCTCGGAAAGCTCCGGTACCACGACCCCATAACCAGTACCTTTTACCGCCTCCAGGGCTGCCTGAACTTTTACAAACTGCTCCTTCATCCCGGCCAGTTCTTTCATGGTCTGGATCAGTTCATATTCACTTTCCATGGAAATTCCGCTCATTTCGCTGAGCATCTGATAATAATAAATATCTTTTACTGCAATCCGGACACGGACGGTTCCATCGGAAAGACTGATCTGCTCAAGCAGTGTATCTTCTACATAGGGACTCTCCAGACGTATCGATTCTCTGTTTACATCCCGCACATGGGTAAGTCTGGTCATTTTTTCCCGGATTTCATTTAACAGTGCCGCTTTTACTTCATGTTCCGGAGAAAGCATCTCCACCCATTTCGGAACAAACAGTTCAATCTCGCTGACTGGAAATTCATAAAGGATTTTTTCCAGGATTCTGGTCACATCTTCTTTTCTGAGCTGTTCACAGTTCACTGCCAGAACGGATACTCCGTATTTCTCTTCCAGATTTTTTACGATTTTTCCGGTTTCCTCACCGTACGGAGTCTGGGAGTTTACCAGGAGCAGAAATGGTTTTCCCTGGGCTTTCAGCTCTTTTATCGTCTGCTCTTCTGCCGGAATAAAATTTTCTCTGGGAATTTCCCCGAAGCTTCCGTCTGTTGTGACTACAATTCCGATGGTGGAATGCTGGCTGATCACTTTTTCCGTTCCGATGCGGGCCGCATCATGAAATGGGATTGCTTTTTCCTGCCAGGGCGTTTTGACCATCCGTTCCCTGCCTTCTTCCACATTTCCGGACGCATCTTTTACCAGAAATCCCACACAGTCGATAAGCTTTACCCGGATTTTCTGGTTTTCCCCTATGGATACTTCCACCGCTTCTTTTGGAATAAATTTGGGTTCTACAGTCGTGATCATTTTCCCGGCACCGCTTAAGGGCAGTTCATCCTGAAGTTCTGCTTTTTTTCCTTCACTGATCGCAGGCAGTGCCACCAGCTCCATAAATCTCCGGATAAATGTGGATTTTCCTGTACGGACCGGGCCCACAACCCCTATGTAGATATCCCCGCCCGTCCGCGCCTGGATATCACGGTAAACCTGAAAGTTTTCCATATAAAAAAGCCTCCCTGCATATACTGTCCTGTAAGTTCCGGGAACTATCGTCAAGCGGATATTCGCAATCCGCTTCGCTACTTGCTCATAACCAAATAACTGCTCCGCAGTTGATTTGGTTAAAAGACCAGTTCCCGCATACCACAGTATATGCCCGGGAGGCTTCTTATATGCTGCTGTTCACCGGGAACAGCAGCTCTTTATATTTCTTACATCAGTCTTTGATATAGAACTCATTGTGAAGCAGATGATGCTCTTTGCCTTTGAGGAGTCCCTCATAAAGCTCCAGAACCAGCGGGTTCTCATCAGATTTCTTGATGATCATGGTGTTGTCCGCATTGTAAAGGCCTCTTGCTCTTGCTGCCTTGGTCCTGTCACCGGATCTGGTCGGCTGACCGCCACCCATAATACATCCACGGCGGCATGCCATAACCTCGATCAGGTGATAGTTTGCTTCGCCGTTCTTTACACGTTCCATAACGGTTCTTGCATTTGCAAGGCCGCTGGCTACGCATACATTGATATCCATGCCCTTATACGGAACGGTAAATTCCTTGATTCCCTCTTCACCACGGACACCGCACTCTGCGATCTCATGCATGGCTTCCTTGCTGTGATCCGGACTCAGTCTTCGAAGAACGGCCTCGGTAACACCACCGGTAACACCAAAGATAACACCACCGCCGGAACCAAATCCAAATGGCATATCACATGCTTCCGGATCCAGTGTTGCAAAATCAAGACCAAAGTTGTCGATCATGCGGAGAAGCTCTGTGGTTGTGATAACGATATCGGTATCCTGCTCGCCTTCTGTAAAGCTATTTGGCCGGATCGCCTCTGCCTTCTTGGCTGTACATGGCATAATGGAAACCATAACTGTTTTCTTGCCTGCTGCATGCTCCGGATCACGGAAGTATTCCTTGATAACTGCAGACATCATTCCCTGTGGGGAACGGCAGGTGGAGATATTTGGAACGTATTCCTTATACTGATCGGTGATAAATTTCACCCATGCCGGACAGCAGGAAGTCAGGAGTGGAAGGTTCTCGCCTTTTTCCACTCTGTTTAAGAACTCCTTGGTCTCTTCCATAATGGTAAGGTCAGCACTGAAGGTTGTATCATAGACTTCATCAAAGCCCATCTTATGAAGAGCATTTACGATCTTGCCCATTACACTTCTGCCTTTGGCAAGGCCATAATGATCACCAACTGCAACACGGACTGCCGGCGCGATCTGTGCAACCACACGGGTATCCTTATCAGCCAGAGCATCCCATACCTCGTCCATATGTGTACGGATGGAAATAGCTCCTGTCGGGCAGTAAACACGACACTGTCCACAGTTTACACACTGTGTTTCTGTGATCTTCTTGTTAAATGCAGGCATGACCATAGCCTCAGTTCCACGGAACGCAAAACCAAGAGCTCCGATTCCCTGAAGTTCCTCACAGGCACGTACACAGTTACCGCAGAGGATACATTTATTCGGATCACGGATAATGGACGGTGAGCTTTCATCGATCTCATGCTGCTCTCTCGTATTTTCAAAACGGATGTTACGTACACCAAGGCGGTGTGCCAGCTCCTGAAGAATACATTCACCGCTCTTTACACAGGTTGTACAGTCACGGCAATGTGCTGCAAGCAGAAGCTCTACGATCAGTTTACGATATTTCTTGATACGGCCGGAGTTGGTATAGATCACCATTCCATCTCTCGGCTGCTCGGAACAGGATGCAAAAGTCCTGCCTCTGTCATCCTCAACTGTGCAGAGACGACAGGCTCCAAATGTGGAAAGCTCTGAATGGTAGCACAGTGTGGGGATATTGATACCGGCATTCCTGATGACTGTCAGGACATTTTTTTCGTCGGTAAATTCTACTTTTCTTCCGTCAATTGTCATTGTACCCATAAGATATCCTCCCTTCTATGCTTCCACATAAACCGCATCAAAGTTACAGTTATCCTTACAGGAACCGCATTTGATACATACGTCGTTGTTGATTACATGTGGATGCTTGATCTTTCCTGAAATCGCACCTGCCGGACAGTTCTTCGCACACTTGCCACAGCCGATACAGAACTCAGGATTGATATGGAATTGACGGAGCGCCGTGCAGACCTTCGCGCGGCATTTCTTATCTACGATATGCTCTACATATTCGTCACGGAAACGCTTCAGAGTACTGATGACCGGAAGCGGCGCACTCTTACCAAGACCGCACAGAGCCATACTCTGAACCATGTTTGCAAGTTCTTCCAGCTCATCCAGATCGGAAAGCTCACCTTTACCTGCAACGATCTTCTCCAGGATCTCAAGCATACGTTTGGTACCCTCACGGCAAGGAACACATTTACCGCAGCTCTCACGCTGTGTAAAGCTCATGAAGAAACGTGCAACCTCTACCATACAGGTATTCTCATCCATAACAACAAGTCCGCCGGAGCCCATGATGGCATCCAGTTTTTTAACAGAATCAAAATCAAGAGGATGATCGATCTGATCATCGATCAGACATCCGCCGGAAGGACCGCCGATCTGTACACCCTTAAATGCAGCACCACTCTTAAGGCCACCACCGATATCATAAATGATATGACGGAGGCTTGTTCCCATTGGAACCTCGATAAGACCGGTGTTCTCAATGGAACCGGTAAGTGAGAAGGTCTTGGTTCCAGGGCTTCCCTCTGTACCGATGGTGTGGAACCAGTCAGCACCCTGAAGGATGATCTTCGGTACGTTGGCATAAGTCTCTACGTTATTAAGAACCGTAGGTTTGCCCCACAGACCCTGCTCAACAGTTCTCGGAGGTTTTACTCGAGGCATGCCTCTGTTACCCTCGATGGATGCAGTCAGGGCAGAACCTTCACCACATACGAACGCTCCGGCACCACGGTTGATATGTAAGTGAAAATTAATACCGGAACCAAGGATATTATCACCAAGAAGGCCATAAGACTCTGCCTGCTCAATGGCCATTCGAAGTCTCTGTACAGAAAGAGGATACTCGGCACGTACATAAATGTAACCGTCTTCTGCGCCTACTGCATAAGCGGCGATCACCATACCCTCGATCATCTTGTAAGGATCACCTTCCATTACGGAACCATCCATGAAAGCTCCCGGGTCACCCTCATCACCATTACATACTACATAGCGTACTTTCTCCGGCTGGCGTGCTACCTGTGACCATTTCTTGCCAGCAGGGAAACCTGCACCACCACGGCCACGGAGACCGGATTTTGTGATCTCATCAATAACGCCCTGCGGGGTCATCTCAAAGAAAGCCTTCGCCATAGCGGAAAATCCACCTACGGAAATATATTCATCAATAGACTCTGCATCGATCTTACCACAGTTCTCAAGAACGATCCTTGTCTGCTGGTTCAGGAACGGAATATCGCTTGGATGTGGACAGGCCTCATCATTATGACGATAGAACAGACGGTCAACCGGCAGTCCGCAGATCACGGTTTTCTCTACGATCTCGCGGCAGTCATCTACCTGAACATGAACATACTGATAATCATATGGCTCAATTCTCATAAGAGGTCCAAGTTCACATAATCCCTGGCATCCGGTCTTAACGATACCTACATGAGGAACATCCTTCTGCATCTCAACCGCAACACCCTCGATACCTTCACAGAGTCTTGACATTTCTTCGTAAATCTTCTGAGCACCGGAAGCGATACATCCGGTACCGGAACAGACGAGAACACGGCAGGTATAGCCATCAAGATTCTTCTTAACCTCAGCCTGTTTGTTTTTCAGATCTTCCATACTGGTTATACTCATACGCTCTCACCTCTCAATTCATTTAAAAGCTCAACAGCCTTCTCAGGAGTCATTTTCGGGTGAACTTCATCATTTACAGTCAGTGTCGGTGCCAGTCCACATGCACCCAGACAGGAAACAGTCTCAACTGTAAAAAGCATATCATCCGTTGTATGTTTCTTATGGGTCAGTCCAAGCTCTTTCAGCATGGCTTCCTTAACAGGCATGGACTTACGTACATGACAGGCAGTACCATCACATACCTTAATAATGTACTTGCCTTTCGGTTCAAAGGAAAAGTTCTCATAGAAAGTGGCTACGCTGTACGCCTTCGCTTCTTTTACACCAATCTGTTCCGCAACATAAGTAAGAAGCTCTCCCGGGAGATAACGATACTCAGCCTGGATATCCTGCATGATCGGAATCAGTGATGCAGCTTTCCGACCGTAGTGCTCGATGATCTCATCCGTTTTCTTGTAATACGTCTGGTCTAACATTCGGTTCCCTCCTTGTTTCTCATAGATTTTCCACTTGATCAGCCTGCTCCCATTACAGGTTGATACTCTAACACTTTGTCAGTGCCGCGCGTTTATGCAAACCATTATTTTGCACTATTTTTGTGCTTTTAATTATAACTTATATCGTCATTTTCCACAAGTGCTTTTTTCGGTTTTTTCAGAATATATTGAAAAGTTTACAATGGCTTACTGGTTTTGTGTCTATTTTCTCCAAAAAATGTTCAATTTTTAACAGTTATGATAATAAAGGAACAAATTTACTTTATGTTCCCGGTAAAAAACATTTCCTGTTATTGATTTTATTTCTCATTTACTTTAATATGAAAGAAAAGTGCGTGGAAAACATTTTATTAATCTTATTTTGAAAAGGAGAAACTCTATGCGAAATCTCGACACACCAGTTAAACAGATCCGAAGAAAGATTTTTACAGAAATTGCGAAGATCGGATTTGAATCCACGGACGAATCCCTGATCCACGATATTGAATCCATTCCCTACAACATCGTAGAAGAACGTGCGAAATACCGTGAAAGTATCTACCGCGAAAGAGCTGTTGCAAGCGAACGTGTCCGCCTGGCCATGGGCCTTTCTCTCCGTCCGGAGAACCGTTCCGTCCATCTGACCGACGGAGTAAAAGCCAGCAACATTGACGAGAAATATTACGAACCACCTCTTATGCAGGTAATCCCATCTGCATGTTCCGCATGCGAATCCAACAAATACGAAGTCAGCAACATGTGCCGCGGCTGCGTCGCACATCCCTGTATGCTCACCTGCCCCAAAGGCGCCATCTCCATGGTAGACGGCAAATCCTTTATCGACCAGGATAAATGCATCCACTGCGGAAGATGCAAATCCGTCTGTCCCTACGACGCCATCGCCCACAAAGAACGCCCCTGCGAACGCGCCTGCGGCGTAAAAGCCATCGAAAGCGACGAACAGGGACGCGCATCCATCAATCAGGACAAATGCGTATCCTGTGGCATGTGCATGGTCAGCTGCCCATTCGGAGCCATCTCCGACAAATCCCAGATTTTCCAGCTGTCCCACGCCCTTCGCGAAGGAACCGAGATCATTGCAGAAATCGCTCCCGCCTACATCAACCAGTTCGGCGAAGACGTCACCCCGGGCAAATTCCGCTCCGCCCTTAAACAGCTGGGCTTCTCAAACATTTATGAGGTAGCACTGGGCGCAGACATCGGCTGCATCTCTGAGGCACACCACTACGCAAAAGAAGTAGCCACTGGCAATCTTCCGTTCCTCCTCACCTCCTGCTGCCCGTCCTGGTCCGTCATGGCAAAGAAATACTTCCCGGCCATGATCGACAACATCTCCCAGGAGCTGACCCCGATGGTAGCAACCGCCCGCATTGTAAAAAAAGAACACCCTAACGCCAAAGTAGTCTTCATCGGACCATGCGCCTCCAAAAAACTGGAAGCTATGCGCCATTCCGTGAGAAGTGACGTAGACTTCGTAATCACCTTCGAAGAACTCTGGGGTCTCTTTGATGCCAAAAATATCACCCCATCCACCTGCGAAGAACTCCCGGAAGAAACCCAGGCCGCAACCGCAGCAGGAAGAGGATACGCCATCGCAGGCGGCGTAGCCGGAGCCATCGAAAACTGCCTGAAAGAATACTACCCCGATGTACCCGTACACATCGAACACGCAGAAAGCCTTGCCGAATGCAAAAAAGTCCTCACCCTCGCCAAAGCCGGCAAAATCAAAAACTGCATGATCGAAGGCATGGCCTGCCCAGGAGGCTGCATCGGCGGCGCCGGAACCAACGCCGGCTTCGCCAAAACCTCCAAAGCCCTCAAAAAATACGTAGACACCTCAGAACCCAAGCTTCCCTCACAGGAACTTGAAAACCTGGAACTGAACTAATATATCGAAATATTTTTCCAGATAATTCCCAGAAATATTTTATACGAAACCAAAAACGGAGATGCAACCTTAATTAAACCTCAAGGTTACATCTCCATTTTTATCAACCAGGACAGGGCAAAGCCCGCCTCCGTCCCTCATCCACATCCTACCGTATAGCCAGACAGCCTACCACGGCCAACACACAGGCCCGGAAGGGAGTGAGGTTCTGTCTGCGGACGACTCTGCAGGAGGTGTGCTGGATCTTAGGCGGCGGGACTTCTGCGTTATTTTTCAAAAGTCAGCTGTCTGAGCGGCAAAAGCCGCGAGTTCTGGCTTTTGGAAAATGGTTTTAGCAGAATCCCGGCGCCTTAGAACCAGCCACCGACGAAGCCCGGCCGCGGACAGAACCTCACTCCCTTCCGGGCCGTCCCGTTCACCGCCACCACTACCTCTCCACCGTCTCCGTGCTCTCCGGCCAGGCATACTCCTCACCTTTCAGACCCGCCAGAAGGCTCCGAAGCTTATATCCATAACTCCTCCCGGCAGCCCAGCCACCTCCATAAGGATTCTCCTGAATCCCCAGCCATTCCACATAAGGAGCACTCTCCCGGGCAACATATTGAAAGCGGTTATCCACACAGGCCTGGTTCAGATCCTCTGATGAGGCATAAGCCTTCAGATGCTGCACCTGCGCCCGGATCCCGGTCCTTACATCCGGAAAAGAATTTCCGGCAACGCCTCCACCTGTAGTTCCAAGCCCGGAAAAATTAAACTGCCCCGCGCTGGCATCCCCGCCAAACTGGAGCCATCCGGTCTCAAGCATGGCCTGCTCATAAACAACTTCCCCACGGACACCCTCTGCATCCGCTTCCTCTATCACAATCGTGCAAAACGTATCAATATCCGGTGCACCACCCTCTGTCAGGACATCCGAAGGATACTCCACATTCTGCGCCTCATACTGCGCCACCATATCCTCCACATCCACTGTGGTACACCCCATGATCGTATAATATCCATAAGTATTATCTGTGGAATCATCCACAAAACTATCTGTATCACTCTCTCCGGATGACTGCGGCTTCGAAATCTGCCCTTCCATGGAATGATCCACATCCTCTGCCAAAACACCTGCAGGCGTTCCGAACACCAGAACGCCTGCAAGCACCATCATCCGTAAACAAAAACAATTTCGGAATCTGTACATATATAAATAATCAATCCTTTATTACTGCTATTACTGCGCTTTTCTCATTGCAGCTTCAACTACATGACCTACAAGAACAGAAGTTGTAACACTTCCAACTCCGCCAGGAACCGGTGTAATCGCATCAACGATCGGCTCAACTGCCGCATAATCAACATCACCGCAAAGTTTACCCTCAGCGTTTACATTGATACCAACATCGATGATTGTCTGTCCCTCTCTGACATAGTCAGCCCCAACAACACCAGCACGGCCAGCTGCAACGATAACAATATCAGCCTCTTTTGCAACGGATGGCATATCAACGGTTCTTGTGTGGCAGATGGTAACTGTCGCATTTTTCTTAACAAGCATCATTGCAGCTGGTTTACCAACTACAAGGCTTCTTCCGATCACAACAGCTTTTTTGCCTGTGCAGTCGATTCCGTAATGATCCAGGATCTCCATGCATGCCTGTGGTGTACATGGCGGGAATCCGATCTTTTTGCCTGTGAATACACCGGACATGGAAAGATCTGTCATACAGTCAACGTCTTTTTCTGCTGCAAGAGCATTCTCGATCACTGCCTGATCCAGATGTTTCGGAAGCGGACGGAACAGAAGAACGCCGTGGATCTTGTCATCTTTGTTTACTTTATCGATAGTTGCAAGAAGCTCATCCTGGGAAACGTCCTCCGGAAGAAGAATCTTCTCACATGCAACCCCAAGAGTCTCGCAACGTTTGGTTGCTCCTCTCTCATAGGAAATATCGCTTGGATTCTCACCAACACGGATAATGCAAAGTGTAGGATTTACACCTTTTGCCTGAAGCTCTGCAACGTTAGCTTTGATCTTCTCGTTAAGAGCTGCTGTTACTTCTTTACCTAATAACTGCTTTGCCATTTGTCTGGTTCCTCCTATTTCAGTCTTCCGAGAACACTGTCAAATGTCTCGTCTGCGATCTTTGTATATTTCTCAAGCATAGCGTCTGCTTTTTTGTTTAATTCCTCTGCATACGCACGATCTGCCATAGACTTTGTATTGATGTATACATTCAGGCTTGCTCCCTTAAGAGCAGCTTTGCAGAATGCAGCACCTACGCCAGCATCACTGATCGCAAGCTTGGAACCTTTTGCACCGAACTCAACGATAAGTTCAATGGCCTCACAGCATTTCTCCATGATCTCCATCGGAACAGAGCAGGCTTCTTTCAGAGCAGCCTCCATAACGCGGGCTTTCTCTGCTTTTTCTTCCTCTGTCTCTCTTGGCATTCCGTAAGCTTTGGAAAGAGGCTCAAATACTTCTGCGTCTCTCTCGATCAGATGAAGGAAATCTTTCTGAAGCTGATCACATTTCTTTTTCAGCTCCCACATCTCGTCCTCAACATCTGCATATTTTTTCTTGCCAACAGTAAGGCTTCCAACCATGTTTCCAAGAGCTGTACCAACCGCACCTACAAGAGCAGAAGCGCCGCCGCCGCCAGGAACCGGTGCCTTGGAGCTTAATACCTCAACAAATTCAGTACATGTACTGGTAGAAAATCCCATAGGACTCTCCTCCTTATATTCTTATTTTAGCACTCTTTAGAGCCCATTGGGGGCTTTTATAAAAAGCCCCCTCCGGTAGTTTTTGATCTTATGTTCCGATTAGAAGAGGCCTGTGATCTTACCTGTCTCATCTACATCGATCTTGGTTGCTGCCGGAACTTTCGGGAGACCTGGCATAGTCATGATCTCACCTGTCAGGGCAACGATAAATCCTGCACCTGCGGAAATCTTCAGGTTACGTACTGTTACCTCAAAGTCTGTCGGTGCGCCAAGTTTTGTCTGATCATCTGTCAGACTGTACTGTGTCTTAGCTACACAGATCGGGCAGTTGCCAAATCCAAGAGCTTCCAGCTGTTTTGCCTGTTTCTGAGCATTTGCTGTAAGAACAACTTTCTTACCACCGTAAACTTTCTGTACGATGTTATTCAGTTTATCCTCGATAGATCCCTCAAGCTCATAAGCATATGTGAAGTCATTCGGCTCCTCAACAAGACGGATCACTTCCTCAGCAAGCTTCATGCCGCCTTCGCCGCCTTTTGCCCATACCTCGGAAAGTGCAACGTTAACGCCAAGCTCTTTACATTTTGCCTCAACCAGGTCAAGCTCTGCCTTGGTATCGGTCGGGAATGCATTGATAGCAACTACACATGGAAGTTTGTATACATTCTTGATATTGCTTACATGTTTCAGAAGATTTGGAAGACCTTTCTCAAGAGCCTCAAGGTTCTCGTTGTTCAGATCTGCCTTCGGAACACCACCGTTGTATTTCAGTGCACGAACAGTAGCTACGATAACAACTGCGCTTGGATGAAGGCCTGCCATACGGCACTTGATGTCAAGGAATTTCTCAGCACCAAGGTCTGCACCGAATCCAGCCTCTGTGATAGCATAATCTGCAAGTTTCATAGCCATCTTGGTAGCTGTTACGGAGTTACATCCATGAGCGATGTTTGCGAATGGTCCGCCGTGAACGATTGCCGGAACATGCTCCAGTGTCTGTACAAGGTTTGGTTTCAGGGCATCTTTCAGAAGTGCTGTCATAGCACCCTCTGCATGAAGATCACCAGCTGTTACCGGTTTCTGCTCGGAAACTTTACCATAGGTATATCCGATGATAATTCTGGAAAGTCTCTCTTTCAGGTCTTTGATGTCACTTGCGAGGCAAAGAACTGCCATGATCTCTGATGCAACTGTGATGTCGTATCCGTCTTCACGAGGCATACCGTTTGTTCTTCCGCCAAGACCATCTACTACATTACGAAGCTGACGGTCATTCATGTCCACGCAACGTCTCCATGTGATCTTTCTCGGGTCGATGTTCAGCTCATTGCCCTGGAAGATATGGTTGTCGATCATTGCTGCAAGAAGGTTGTTTGCCGCACCGATCGCATGGAAGTCACCGGTAAAGTGAAGGTTGATATCCTCCATCGGAACTACCTGTGCATAACCGCCGCCTGCTGCACCACCTTTCACACCGAATACTGGTCCGAGGGATGGCTCACGAAGAGCTACCATTACTTTTTTGCCCATTTTCTGCATTGCATCTGCAAGACCAACGGTTGTTGTTGTTTTTCCCTCTCCTGCTGGTGTCGGGTTGATAGCTGTTACGAGGATCAGCTTACCATCTTTCTTGTCACTCTCTTTTAACAGATTGTAATCAATTTTTGCTTTGTACTTTCCGTACTGCTCCAGATATTTGTCATCAATACCTGCCTTCTCTGCAATCTGTGTGATTGGAAGCATTTCGCACTCCTGTGCAATTTCGATGTCACTTTTAAATCCCATAATGTTACCTCCCTTTAGGTATTTTTACAGTTTTTAATCCCTTAAAACTGCATTTCTATAAAAACAGGTCCCATCCTGTTCTTAACTTTTTTAAAGACATTTCAAAAACGCCTTCAGAGATCCGATGATAACGTCTCCCATCACAGCCATGTCCTCAGCTGCAAAGGAAACCGGAAAATTATCGGAAAACAATATCTGTGAAGAAGGTGGAAATTCCTCATCACCCTCCCACAGGATCATCTGGATCAGATATCCGGGGAATATCTCCACCTGATAGGCAATATCGCCATGATCTACAGGAGCTGCATGGATGTGCTCCATGATCCCCTTAAAATCCTTCAGTCTGTTTCCATAGGTAAAGGCCAGACGCTTGATACATCTGCCATCAAACTGACGGAGATATACCTCCCCCCAGGGCATTTCCCTGTAGGTCTTAAATCTTCCGCTTCCCTGGGAATTATTTCCATTCAGCAGGAAACGTATGGTAAGGATCTTCGCATAGATCATTTCTTCCAACGGATAAAATCCCATATCATCTTTCTCATGAGTTACCTGAAAATCCGGCCAGGAAATATGATACACCGTTCCCAGAAATTTCAGAGTCAGCTGTTTTGTCTCTTCATCATAGGGAATAGAAAGCCTCCCGGCAATCTCTGCCGGGTCTGCTTTCTGGAACTCTTCTGTATAATGTTCCCAGGGCATCCTTTCCTTGCTGTCTTTTTCATAATTCAGGTCATTTATACTAAAAGCCATGTTTTACCTCTGCCATTTTAGTCTGTATTATCTCTTCTGCTGTTCTTCCATAACAGACGGAAACAGATGTGTATCCGTATGCGGAATAAAGCATGCACCTACAAACTCGTCCATATAAGTCGGAACTGTAGAAAGCTCCAGATAAGTCATATTGGATGCAAGTTCGTATGTCTTTTTCTCTGCCGGTGTGGAATGAAGCATCAGATAAGCACCTGTAAGAGAAGAGTTACCAATATAGTGGAATTTCTCAAGAGGAATATCCGGGAACATTCCGATATGCACCGCATTTGCCATATTGATTCCACTTCCGATTCCACCGGCAACATATACATCGTCAATCATGGAAACGTCAAAATCAAGAGAATTCAGCATGGTACGGATGGCCGAGAAAATAGCACCTTTGGCACGGATAAAGTTGTCAATATCAACTTCTGTGATCTCCACATCCTTAACAGAACCGGCTTCCTCTTCAAATGCGATCACATAGCTTCCCATGCCATAGTGATCGTGACGGACTCTCTTGCCCTCGCGGACGAATTTACCCTTCGGATTGATGATTCCTGTCATAAAGAGTTCACTGATCACATCAATGATACCGGAACCACAAAGTCCTACCGGCTTGGTTCCAGGATCCCCTACAACCTTGTATGTCGGCTCCATGGTCTCTTTATCAATGGTACATGCCTCAATGGCACCATCAGTGGCACGCATACCGCAGCTGATGTCTCCACCCTCAAAGGCAGGACCAGCGGAACATGCACAGCTCATCATGAAATCGGAATTACCGAATACCAGCTCTCCGTTAGTACCAAGGTCAATAAACAGAGAGAACTCCGGTCTGTTCCAGATCATACTTACCAGTGTACCTGCAGTGATATCTCCACCTACATAGCTTCCGATATTCGGCGCCATGATAATATGTGCGTCAGGGTTGATCTCAATTCCCACATCTGACGCAAACAGAGAATTTGTTTTGAAAAATGCCGGAATATACGGTTCCATACGAAGGGGATCCGCATTAATTCCTGCAAACAGATGATTCATGGTTGTATTGGAAGCAACACACATCCGGTAGATCTGCTGTTCCGGGAAGTGAATGCTTCTGCACATCTCGTGGATCATCGGATTGATGGTCTCTTTGATCACTGCATCCTGAAGCTTCTTTTTTCCCCCAGGTTTCTGAGATTCAATAATACGGTTGATAACATCCGCACCAAAACGGATCTGTCCGTTTCCGGAAGAGCTTTTGGCCAGGATCTCTCCGCTTTCCATATTGATCAGAGCTGCAGAAACTGTTGTGGTACCGATATCTACGGCAAGACCACCGATCACAACATCTTCTTTACTGTCAAAAATATCGTATACAAACATGTCGTTCGGTGTTGTACGAACCACACATTTCACTGAAAATTTACTGTTTCGAAGTACATCCGGAAGTTTTTTCAGCACGGAATAGGGAATTCTGATATGTTTGAGATTCATATATTTCCGCAGTGCCCGTGTCAGTCTCTCATTATCCGGCATGGTATCATCCAGAGATGGTTCCTCCATGTGTACTTCTATAACATCAAGACTGTTTGTAAGTTCTATGCCAGCTGATTCTACTTCATGCTTGGCTTTTTCAAAAATAGCAATTTCTTCTTTTGAACTTAAGTCGGCGACCTTCATCCGGCTCTTATATGCGGACGCAATGTCCGGAACAAGAACTTCTACATCAGCCGTGATCTTGCTCATGCAGGCCAGACGCCAGCCAGCATTGTATTCTTCATCAGAAATATGAAGAGTTTTCTTTGAGTCCAGTTCTCCGCCTTTTAACTGTACCCGACATTTTCCACAGGCTCCGTTTCCGGAACATGGTGCATCGATAGCCACATTGGCACCACGAGCAACCTCCAGTAAATTATCCCCCGCATTGGCAAATGCTTCTACCGTACTGCCATTTTCAAAAGCAAACGTTACTTTAAACATTCAGTAACCACCTTTCTCGCCTCGTGAATGTTTTTGTCTTCCACCTGTGGCGCTGGGAGTTAGACTAAACTATATTAGTAAAAAAGAGGCTGAAGGCCGAAGCCCCCAGCCTCTGAAATAGCGCTCCTGTTTTGTTCACACGCCAAATTAGATCTCAAGGTAAGAATCTGCGTAAAGTGTGTTACCCTTGAATACGTCACAGGATTTGATTGTTTCCATAAGACGAAGGTCATTCGGGTTAACGATTGCAGATGTAAGACCATTCATCATAGCCATAGCTACAAGAGCAGAGTCCATGATCGGACGGATATGTTTTGGCATACCATTACTGTTGTTGGAAAGACCACCTGTGGAGTTCAGTCCCATCTCGGAGAACATCTTGATTGCCTCAAGAACTTCCATCTGTTTGTCCTGCATTCCCTTTACAACAAGGAAAAGCGGATCGAACCAGAGATCCTCTGCTTCCATACCAAGGCCAAGACCTCTCTCAAGCATGTTCTGGCAGTGCATCATACGCTCGTCATTATCTGCTGCAACCATACCGGAAGAGCAAAGTGCGATACAGATCGCATCGTTAGCTGCTGCAAGGTCGATGTTGGAGATTCTGTCGCCAGCATCTGCAGAGTTTACGATCGGTTTTCCCTTGCTTCTGTTGTATACAGAAATACCAGCCTCGATTGCTTTCTGGTTTGTGGTATCCAGAGCAAGCGGAACATTGTCAAACTCAGACTGAAGGAGCTGTACTGCCCATTTCATAAGATCCTCGCCATCGTTCTCAGCCGGTCCGATGTTTACATCAAGATATGTAGCGCCTGCATCAAGCTGCTGTTTTGCTCTTTTGATGATCGGCTCAGGATCTCTCTCTGTAAACGCTTTGTTTACTGCCGGTGCTGTTGTTGAAAGTCTCTCTCCAATTGTTACGAATTTTGCCATACTCGTGTTCTCCTTTACATATTAGTAGGATATGGCTGTGCAGAAAGCCTGCACAGCCTCTCATAACTGTCAGCGGCATTGCTGAGCAGCTGATTTCTTAAACCTTAAGGATTATGCATCCAGGTCTTTTAAGAATTTCACAAGCTGTACTGCTTCTCTTGGTCCTACGATGATCTCCCATCCAGGAAGCTTAGCCTCAAGGTCGCCCTTAAGAACAGCTACTTTACCAGGAATAACCAGTCTTCTGCATTTTACCTTCGGCTCAACATTCTCTTTGATGTACTCGGAGATGCTGTTTCCGGAGAATTTACCTGCTGCCCAGGATGTCAGAACGGAAAGTCCGCCGGCATCGTTGATTACTAGGTTAAGCGGAACACCGGAACGCTCCAGCTCGCCGGATACTACGAAATATGTAAGAGCAAAGTCTACTGTTGTTACAACGAGAGAATTCTCGTCTGCTCCGTTCAGAGGATAGATGCCAGGCTCTACCTTCATTGGTTTCTGCGGGTCTGTAAATACGTTCTGACGAAGACCGAACAGCGGAAGTGCCTCTGCATATGTCATCTGCTCCATAACAATGATGGAACCATATTTCATAGTAAACAGGGAAGCAAGTGCTGCCTGTAAATGATAGTCACCCTTCGCAAGTTTAACAACGTTAACGATGGAAGGATATCCAAATGTTCTGTCCTGATTCTTAAGAGCTGCGCGACGAACCTGTACAGTGTTTGCAAAAGTCTCTTTTACGTCAGCTCCTGTTGTATCAAGTACGAGATTCTTGTTTCCAAGTTTCTCGATTGCTGCTGTAGTATCATATAATTCGTTGATGTCCTTACCGGATACACCAAGAACTACGCCTGCATCTGTAGCAACTTTGTTCATTGCCTCATAGTTGGAAGCATTAGCTCCGTTAAGAACCGGTTTGCCGTCTTTACATACTTCAAGAGCAGCTTTTGCGATCTCTGGATCTGTACATCCAAGGATCAGAGTTCTTCCAAGGCCCTTTGCCTTCTCTACAAGTGCTGTGAATTTCGCTGCATCTGCATTCTCATCGCAGTTTACATATACAAGCTCAACATGCATTCTCTCACCGATACGGTCATAATCAACCTGCGGGATCTGTGCAAGTTTTGCTTCTACTTCCTCATCACTCATGCATGTGCAAAGTGATACGGCATATCTTGTTTTGCTTACAAATGTCTTCTCATGTCTGAAAAGAACAGTCTCTCCGCCAAGTGAGAATTCTCCGTCGCCTGTTCCGATCTTGATTGTTTTCATTGGCGGTGCAGTTGCCTCTGAAAGAGATGCTAATGCATCCTCAGACATATGAGGACACTGCTCAATTTTCATAGCGCCCTGTGCAACTTTCATGGAGAAAGCCATACATGTAGGGCATCCACATTCCTTACAGTTTTTCTTTGGTGTTAATTTAAAGATCTGAATACCATTCAGTGCCATAACTCTTTATCCTCCTATTTATTACGCGAGTGCTTTGATCAGTTTGGAAATTGTCTTAACAGATTCCGGATGTCTTAAGATAACTGCATCAGAACCAGCTGCAAGGTCAGCAGCTGCTGTCTCAACTTCCATGTCGATTCCACGCTCGTCCTGTGGACCCCACTCAGGCATATCTGCCTCAGAAGCTGTTGCTTCCTTAACATTCCATGTCTCAGCAGAAACAGGTGTAATAATAGGCATCTGCAGCATGTTATCATTCTGGCCTAAAGCGGCACCTTTGATACGGTCCATAGTAGAAACTACGTACTCATATCCATATCCAGCTGCTGCACTACCGATATTCATAACGATCTTCTTCGCATCTACACCAAGCTGTGTAGTAACAACGTTAAGCTGTTTAGCAAGGTTGATATCAACGGCAGACTCAGCACCTACGATCTGATTGTAAGCAAGACCTGCTGCTGCACCGATTGCCTTGTAGTTTTCCTCTTTCTCAGAAAGGATCAGAGCATTTCTGCCCTGAAGAGCCTCTGCAACCTTCGGAAGGAGCTCTGCATCCTTCTCAACGTTCTTGCATCCCTCTACTACCAGTGGACAGTCAACTGCATCAGCAACCTCTTTTACAACTTCGATCAGCTCATCAATGGATTTATTGACACCGTTAGGATCTCCGCCCTCAAGGATCAGTGCGACAAAGTCAGCACCTTCCATAGCAGCAGCTTTCTTAGCGATCTCGCCCATTGTTGTAGCGCCTTCATAGTATGCTTTGATACCTTCAGATACACCCTCAAGACCCATATCAGAGATCTCTACACCGATCTTCGGACAGTTCTCTGACTCTGCGTCAAAAGAGTAAAACGGGAATGTACAATCCCCTCCAATAGTCACAGTCTTATCTCCGCTTCCGATTGTGACTTCATTAATCTTTGCATTGAACTTTTGTGGTTTCTGATTAAACGGCATTTTTTGTTAGCCTCCTTAAAAATAATAATTAAAAACTACAGAGCTTCTTATATTATACTACATCATAGGGTCCATTGACAAGGCTGGATGTCCTTTTTCTGTTAAAAATTCCACAAGCGCCTCCGGATCCGTTGCAATTGTTTCATCACCAACCATATCTGTGAAGTTATCAATACCGTAAAGCTCTTTCGCTGTTTTATTGAGACGTTCCGCAACTGTCTCTTTCAGCTCTTTCGGCATCCATACGATACGTTCAATACCGCCTTCTGCCTTCATGAACTTCTTGGAAGAAATGAAATGCTTGCCATGTCCCATAAATCCAGGTGTCTGAACTCCACCGCCTGTCATGGATGCCATCTCAGGGAATGTCATGCCCAGTGGGGTCATACCTGCATACTCACGGTTTGCAATGACAACACCATTGGAAAATGGCTCAATACCACAGATACACTCAAAGCATCCGCAGGAAGTCATAGGATCCTGCATAATGGAATACAGTGTAACATGCTCCAGTGCACCCTGTGAGAATTTCTGAACTGCCTCATCTACATCCTCGTATGAACCAAGATTCTCGTCAATCGGACGCTCCTTGGTAATCACCTGACAAGGTCCTGCCGGATCAAGCTGATTCGTAGCTTTTGCGTCAAGCCATGAAACCGCTCCGCAAAGTCCCAGTCTTTCCGGTGTTACCACACATACATGGGATGGTGAAAATGCCTGGCAGAGAATACAGCTGTAATATACATCAACAGATTCATCTGTCAGATTATCCAGTCTCTCATCACGTTTGTCAAATACCGGAATGGCAACTTCATGACGGATTCTTGTACATTCAGCAGGATCTGTGTAGATCGTAACCTGACATTTATCTACAACAGCTGCAAATTCATTTTTAACCTGACTGTAAAGTACTTCTCCGATATGTTTGATACGAAATCCTGCATTAAATGCCTCAATACTGATACGGATACGCTGCATATCTCTCTGTCCTGTATGATATACGCCTTCAATGCAGTTAATATAGTTATGGAACTTACGCTCAATAACAGGCTCAAAATCAGGCTGCATCTTCTTGCCGGCAACCTCAACAACATATGCGATGCTGTTTTTGCTGCCAAATTCCATCTCATCCACTTCAGGACCAACGACTGTGATCTTATGATCTTCCACTTCGCTCATCTCTCTTGTCTGGACAAGCTCTGCGCAGTCTACACGGGAACCATCAAACTCAACCTGCATATCTTTACGTCTGATGATCTCACCTTCAAATGCAGAGGCAAATGCAACCGGAATATCGATCTTTGTGATCTTGATCTTGATATTTCTGGCTTCCAGGGACACTTTATTGAAATCAGCAACATTTGCGCAGCCGATCAGAGCGCCTGGAACTTCTTCCACATTCTCATCCTCATTTGTAATGACCGGGAATCCAAGCTTGATAGCGCCTGCCCCTGCTGCAAGGATCACATCATCCACCGGTTTGAATGCATTTACAAATGCAGGTACACGATCCTTGGTATATGTAAGAAGGCTGGCCGCATCGCCAGGTGTCACATTACCGAAGATCAGTGCCGCACGAAGTGCAACTGATACCACATGGATCACAGAAGTAACCTCTTTTCCAAGAGGTACGATTCTTACATTGTAGCCCATCTTAAGGCCAAGTTCCTGTGCCTGATCGATGATACCGCCAACAAGTGTTACCAGAATGCCCTGCGCCTGGTAGCTCTTGATCAGATCTACTCCTTCCTGTGCAGTCGGTGCAGAGCCAAGAATAACTGCCACACCAGGAATATCACCTGTTACAAGCGGTACACCCATCTCTCGGATAATGGAGTCTGTCAAATGTCCGTAGCACGGTTCACTATATGGTTCCGCACCATCCAGATATTTCAATGCTTCGATAAACTCAGCACATAATGCAGTTGCAACACCCGACATTAAAGCATCATCCAGCTGCTGTTCTCTCGTCATCAAGGTCTTTACAACACCAAGAGCTTCTTTCATCTCTCCCAGTGTTTTCACTTTTACGCCGGTAACTGCATAGTAGCAGGGCAGGCAGTAAGCTGTATGCGGAAATCCCACCGCTTTGTCTGCTCCGTGCTGTGCAATTGCCCCGTCTACAGCCTGTACTGTCAGGCCATAGACAGCATCATTTCCGTTGAAAATTCTGTCAATCAACATATTGCACATCTCCATTTCCTGTTTTTTTATTTATATGATCTGCCATAGGCAGTCATATATAAAATCCTCTCAATATGTTCCGCAACCATATTGATATTTCGCGCACTACTCAATGGGGCAAAACGGATATTTGCATTCCGCTTCGCTGTATCTTCAATCTGCAAGGGAAAGAATGCAAGCATTCTTTCCCTATAAAGTAAATTACCTGAATATTACATCATCGGATCAAGTCCAAGAGCCGGATGTCCTTTTTCTGTAAGGAATGTTACCAGTGTCTCTGGATCTTCTGCGATTGTCTCATCACCGATCATATCTGTAAAGTTATCAATTCCATAAAGCTCTTTTGCTGTCTTGTTAAGTCTGTCAGCTACGAATTCTTTCAGTTCTTTTGGCATCCATACGATACGCTCGATACCGCCCTCAGCCTTCATGAACTTCTTGGAGGAAATGAAATGTTTACCATGTCCCATGAATCCAGGTGTCTGAACACCGCCACCTGTCATAGATGCCATCTCAGGGAATGTCATTCCAAGTGGTGTCATACCAGCATACTCACGGTTTGCAATAACAACACCGTTGGAGAATGGCTCGATACCGCAGATACACTCGAAGCATCCGCAGGAAGTCATCGGATCCTGCATGATGGAGTACAGTGTAACGTGCTCCAGAGCACCCTGGGAGAATTTCTGAACTGCCTCATCAACGTCCTCATAAGAACCAAGATTCTCATCGATCGGACGCTCTTTTGTGATGATCTGGCAAGGACCAGCCGGGTCAAGCTGATGTGTAGCTTTTGCATCCAGCCATGAAACCGCACCGCAAAGACCAAGTCTCTCAGGTGTTACTACACATACGTGGCTTGGTGCGAATGCCTGGCAAAGGATACAGCTGTAATATACGTCAACAGACTCATCTGTCAGAGTATCAAGACGCTCATCACGTTTGTCAAAGATCGGAATTGCAACCTCATGACGGATTCTTGTACACTCAGCAGGATCTGTATAGATAACAACCTCACATTTATCAACAACTGCATCGAACTCATTCTTAACAGATGCATAAAGAACTTCACCGATATGTTTGATTCTGAATCCTGCATTAAATGCGTCAATGCTGATACGGATACGCTGCATATCACGCTGTCCTGTATGGTATACACCCTCGATACAGTTGATGTAGTTGTGGAATTTACGCTCGATAACCGGTTCAAAGTCAGGCTGCATGTTCTTACCTGCAACTTTAACAATATATGCAATGCTGTTCTTGCTGCCGAATTCCATCTCATCTACTTCAGGTCCGATCACTGTGATCTTGTGATCCTCGATCTCAGAAGCATCGCAGGTCTGTACAAGCTCTGCACAGTCTACACGGGAACCATCGAACTCAACCTGCATGTCTTTACGACGGATGATCTCACCCTCGAATGCAGATGCGAAAGCAACCGGAATATCAATATTTGTGATCTTGATCTTAATATCACGCGCCTCAAGAGAAGTAGCGTTAAATTTGCTTACGTCCTCCTGAACGATAAGGCTCTTCGGTACACGGAAGATATTCTCTGTCTCATTTGTAACAACCGGGAATCCAAGTGCGATAGCGCCCGCACCGCATGCTACGATCACATCATCCAGAGGTTTGAATGCGTTAACAAATGCCGGTACACGATCCATTGTGTATTTCATAAGTGTTCCTGCATCTCCAGGTGTTACATTACCGAAGATCAGCGCTGCACGGATTGCAACGGAAACTACATGAACAACAGATGTAACATCTTTTCCAAGAGGAATAACACGAACGTTGGCACCTGTCTTCATTCCGGCTTCTGCAACCTGATCAATGATTCCGCCAACAAGTGTTACCAGGATACCCTGTGCCTGATAGCTCTTTACAAGAGCAACACCCTCTTCTGTAGTAGGAGCAGCACCAAGGATAACAGCAACGCCTGGGATATCGCCTGTTACAAGCGGTACACCGAGCTCACGGATAACAGCATCACCAAGATGTCCATAGCATGGCTCTTCGTAAGGAGTTGCTCCGTCGATATATTTCAGAACCTCGATGAACTCTGCGCAGAGTGCTGTAGCAACACCGGACATGAATGCATCGTTCAGTCTTTTCTCTCTTGTCATAAGTGTTTTTACAACGCCAAGAGCTTCTTTTAATTCTTTTAATGTTGTAACTTTTGTTCCTGTTACAGCATAGTAGCAAGGAAGGCTGTAAGCGGTATTAGGGAAGCTGACAGCTTTGTCTTCGCCATACTGAGCGATCGCGCCGTCAATAGCACCCTCTGTTAAACCATATACAGCATCGTTTCCGCCGAATACTCTATCAAATAAAGTCACTGTAATACCTCCTATTTTTACAGAATTGAATTCTGATCAATTTTGTCTTTGATTTTTCTGATCTCAGCAGTTACAGTCTCACTGAAATCGTAGGGAGATTTTCCCTGACGGTCAGCGTCCATAACTTCAGTATTGTAATGGATCATTCCAAGCAGATCTTCTGCCGGAATCTTGTTCCGGATAAATTCTTCATCTTCCGGATTTCGTACCTTGTTGGCTACGACCTTAACCTGGGAAACTCCCAGATCCTTTGCAAGACGTTTGACATTCTTGTAAGTCTGAACGCTTCTTGCCCCTGGTTCGATCACTACAATAAATTCATCCATGCTCTCCGTGGTGCCCCGGCCCAGATGTTCCAGGCCGGCCTCCATATCCATGATCACCACATCATCTCTGTGGATCACAAGGTTATTGATCACTCTTTTAAGCATCACATGTTCAGGACAGACGCATCCGCCTCCACCTGTTTCCACAGTTCCAAGGACAAGCAGCTTTACGCCATTACAGGTTTTTCCATAAGTATCCGGAATATCGTCTACCTTTGGGTTCAGTTTATAAAACTGATTCTGGCTGTTGGCTCCGGTGCGTTCTTCTATGAGCTTACGCATTTTTGAGATTGGAACAATAGAATCCAAGGTTTCCTCGTCAAATCCAAGGGCAAGACCCAGGTTCGCATCCGGATCCACATCCGCCGCAAGGACTTTTTTTCCCTCATCTGCGTATAGTCTTGCAAGTGTTGCTGCGAAAGTTGTCTTTCCTACTCCGCCTTTACCGGTTACTGCTATTTTCATTTTACGTCTTCCACCTTTTATAACATTTTAAAGATCGCAACGGATTAGATTCCTAATGCTGTTCTCTTCTCTTCAATTCTCTCGATCATAAGATCAACTAATTTCTCGATGTCTGTCTCTACTGTGTAAGCAGCACCTGTCCATTTTCTTGTTCCCTCTGTAAGAAGCTCGCACATTTCTGAAGAACCGGAAACATATGGATCAACGCCAAGGAATGTATCAATACCAGTACCAACTACGTAGTTACCGATGGATACAGCTTTTTCAGACATCCACTCAGGAGCACATCCTACTACAGGAAGCTGATTGATCTGAAGTCCTGCATCTTTTGCAAGTTCAGCAGCCAGGATCATCATACGGGAGATATCTACGCAGGATCCCATATGAAGTACTGGTGGGATATCAGCCAGCTCACAGACACGTTTCAGACCTGCACCGCAGAGATCTCTTGCGGATTTGTCCATCAGACCAGCTTTAGCAGCTGCCTGTGCGGAACATCCGGAAGCGATGATAATGATATCATTTGCGATACACTTCTTCATCAGTTCGATATGTGCATAGTCAGGACGGATCTTAGGATTGTTACATCCAACCATAGCAACAGCACCACGGATAACACCGGAAGTGATGCACTCAAGTAATGGTTTGGTTGTTCCTGTTACGTCAACCTGAGAGTTTGTAACACCATCAAGAACTTTGACGATTGCTTCTACTGAGTAACCAACAGTAGCTTTCTGTTTCAGCTGCGGGATATGTACAAGCTCAGGTTTTCTGTTCTTGAAGTTATCGATAGCCATCTTAACGATTGCTTTTGCATTTTCTCCTGCTGTCTCAGCGTTGAATCTGATAAATTCAGAATCCGGCATCTGAGCGATCGGAGAAGTTGTAACAAATTTAGTATGGAAACATTTGCTCAGAGGTCCTAATGCAGGGAAGATACACTGAACATCAACTACGATCGCCTCGCAAGCACCTGTCAGTACTACGTTCTCCTGCTGCAGGAAGTTACCAGCCATCGGAACACCACGACGCATAGCTACCTCGTTAGAAGTACAGCACACACCGGAAACGGTGATTCCTTTTGCTCCTACAGATTTTGCATAATCGATCATTTCTTTGCTGTCTGCATACTCACAGATCATCTCAGAAAGACTCGGATCATGTCCGTGTACAACAATGTTTACGTTCTCTTCAACCATTACTCCAAGGTTAGCCTCTGTATCAAGTGGCTTCGGAGTTCCGAATAATACATCAGAGAACTCTGTTCCCATCATGGAACCGCCCCATCCATCAGCCATACCGCAGCGAATAGACTGTTTTACAAGTGCCTCCGGAAGAGATGAACATCCCATATGAGACATATGCAGGGAGCTTGCAACCTCACGGTCGATAGCACGTGGTGCGATTTCGTTCTCGATCAGTTTTTCTTTCTGTCCTGCAGGCATTCTGTCAAGGAATCTCTGATATCCGAACGGTTTACCATATTCCATAAGACCGATCTCAGCCATCTCATGAGCCAGATCATAGATATCCTTGCCTTCTGTCTCCACGCCCCACTCTTTAGCGATGCGAAGCAGTTTCTCAGGATCTTTTACCTGATAATTTCCGCCCTCTTTTGCACAGTACAGTGTATGGCAGATCTCACGACCATGATCGGAGTGAGTAGCTGCACCACCGGCTGTAAATTTAAGGAAGTTTCTTCCTACGATACCATGAGCATCACATCCGCAGATTCCTCTTGGAGCCTTCGGTGTAATACGACACGGTCCCATTGCACAGATACGGCAGCAGATACCCTGCTCACCGAATTTACAGTGCGGAGTCTGGTTCTTTGCACGGATCTGCCATGCATCTGCTCCTACCTTTGCACCTGTCTCGAGAAGACGGGCTGTAGCGGCTTCAAATTCCTCCACTGTAGTTAATTTGAATTCACTCATTATAGACCTCCTTTAATAGCACATCTATTTTTATTTTTCTTTTTATAATAAGCCCAGGGCAGGAACCCATCCCCACCCATAGGTTATTTTCTTTTTTAAAAAAAGGTTTATATTTCGTTATAAACCTAATTTATCAAAAATTTCAAAAGCTGCTTTTCGCATCGGATTATCCTCAGGAAGAGTAACGGTTGGTTTACCATCGCAGTCATATTCATAAACTGCCTCATCCTGTGGCACCACACCGATCAGATCGAGTCCCTGATTCCGGATTTCCTCAAGGATTCCTGAATTCAGTTCTGCTTTTGGCGCGCGATTGATAATAAGACCTACTCTGGAAGGCTTCATATCGCATTCCTTAATAAGTTCTGCGATCCTGCCAACTGCCTGAACGCCTCTTCTGGAACAGTCACTTACAAGAATTGCTGTCTCCATGCTCGGAAGGATTCCTCTGCTGATATGTTCCATTCCAGCTTCGTTATCCACAACAATATACGGATAATTTTTCTGGTATTTGGCAAGCTGTGCCTGAAGCAGACCATTTACAAAGCAATAGCAGCCTTTTCCCTGGGTTCTTCCCATTACAAGAAGATCATAATCATCTTCCTCTGCAAGAGCATCCTCAAAACGTACCTCCGCATAATCTGCCTTGGACATTCCTTTGGGGATCGGGCTTTTCTCTGTCATCTCAGCATGTGCGATCTCCTCGCGGACATCGCCAAGAGTCGTATCTACTTCTACGCCAAGAACCTCATTCAGATTTGAATTGGCATCTGCATCTACAGCCAGTACAGGTCCTTTTTTCTTTTCGCAGAGATACTGGATCAGCATTCCGCATAATGTAGTTTTTCCAACGCCGCCTTTTCCAGCGACTGCAATAACATGTGCCATAAAACGGGCACCTCCTGATTTCATAAATAAAAATCTGATACGTCCGGCGTATAAAGGAGGTGCCCGTAAGGTAAAACAATACAATTATATTGTTTTTTATTCTGGCACCTCCGCACTGTGCCGGAATTCATATTCAGTTTATTGATAACTAGATAAGTGTACGAAGTCCGGATCTGTCAATGATCTCGGATACATCTTTCCATTTGTTTAATGCATAAAGATGGATACCGTCAACACCAAGAGCGCGATACTCATCGATCTGTCTGATGGTGTATTCGATTCCTTCTTCTTTGAATCGTTTAACCTTGTCCTCATAGAACATGTCAAATGGTTTACCATCAGCATCTTTAGCGTTAAACGGATTCGGGAACAGCCAGTTTCTGGAGATCAGCCTGCAAAGCTCACTGTCCATTACACAGCCGTTACGTGAAAGAGCCATATTAATGGTAGCTGCCTGATCCAGGATCGGCATTACACCAACATCTACAGGCATTGTCACTCCAGCCTCGCGGATAGCGTCCAGCCAGTATTTAAACTGTTCCATATCCCAGCAGAGCTGGGTCATAATGTAGTCAGCACCATTGTCCTGTTTCTGTCTCAAAACAGCAATATCAGCATCCAAGCTTCTGCATGCGATATGGCCTTCCGGTGAGCCGGCTACTGCGATCTCGAACTTATCGCCAAATTCATCACGGACAAATTTAACAAGGTCTGTCGCATAATTGAAGTCTCCGCAGGTTGTTGTCTCACCAAGTGGAATATCTCCGCGAAGTGCCAGCATATGGTCAACGCCTTCAGCCAGATACTGTTCCAGTTGCTCTTTGATGCCTTCTTTTGTATTCTTGATTACTGTGAAGTGTGTTACAGGAGTGGTTCCTGCATTCTTGATCATCTGGCATACTTCTCTGTTTGCGCCGACATTTCCGCCGCCGGCACCGTATGTACAGGAAATATACTCCGGTTTATACTTCATGAGATGTTCAATGGTTCCCGGCAGATTTGCCATGCCTTTTTCTGTCTTCGGTGGAAAAAGTTCAAAGGAAAGCAGCATTTTTTCTCTCATTGCTTCAGATAATTTCATTGATCGTCCCTCCACGTCTTAGTGTTATTATATTTTTATAGGAATGATCTCTGTCATTCCCTCAGCTCACATTTCCATAAAACTGCTGTAATATCAGTCACACTGCAGTTTCACGATACTGTTCGCCAGATCTACCATGAGAATACTGCCCTCTACCACGCGCTCATCTCCCATGATATCACGAAGGATCAATTTATTTCCGTCCACATCAATGCGGCTTACATTTTTAAAAATTACTGAATTATCTTCTTCTTTATATACAGTTGCAAGACACATAATCAATTCCTCCAAATAAGCGGTTTTCTGTTCTTCCGCTCTGCTGTCAAAATCATTCTGTCAGTTTATTTCAGTTCTTCCTTAACAAGGGTAAGGGCAAGTCCTAGTCTCATATTACCCTTCTGGAAATCGGATACTGCTTCCTTGATTGTCTTGGCAGCTGCATCCATGTTAAGTTTCTTAAGGTTGTCAGCCATCTGGTCAAGTTCTGCCGCATGATGCTCATTATGCTGCAGCATATAGGTAAGAAGTGCTACAGTCTCATTCTTGCAGTCACCGGACTCGCAGGAACCGCAGTGGCCATCGCCGTGTGTATGGCAGTGGCTGTCTCCTTCTGCATGACTGTGTGTATGGCTGTGAGTCACTCCATCCTCGTGAGTGTGCTCATGTGTATGTTCGTGGCTGTCCGCATGTCCATGCTGAACAAGGTTGCCATTCTCATCTTTGATTAAATGCATAAATACCCCTTTCCTGTATCCGCAGGGCGGACACGCTCATGACAAGAATTTATCAATTAAATTCATTATACATCTTTTTGTCTCTATTATCAAGAAAATTATTATAAAAAATATCCAAAATTATACGCCATTTTTCCTGATTTTTCAAAAACTTTGACAGTTAATTAACTCGATTGTCTCGATTTTAACGAAGTTAGTTTCTTCAAACCATATAATATTTCCTATAGCCGCTTTAAAATTCGGACCAAGCTTTATCACTTTTGTAATATATTTGATGTGATTCTTTCATATTTTTGTGCTATAATGGCAAAAACATGGGAAACAGAACAAACAAGGAGGAATTATTTTGAGAGAGACTGTTTTTCTGAATAACGACAGAGAAATGCCCCTCCTGGGGCTTGGTGTATATAAGTTGCCCGACGACGTACAAGCTGAGGCTGCCATCACTTCTGCAATCTCTGCCGGCTACCGCATGATCGATACCGCATCCGTTTACAAAAACGAAGAAAGTGTGGGACGTGCCATCGCCAGATGTGGTGTTCCCCGGAAGGATCTTTTTATCACCAGCAAGATCTGGAACACAGCCCAGCGGCTGGGTGATGTTCAGGGTGCTTTTTCCCGCAGTCTTGACCGTTTGAAGCTCAGCTATGTTGATCTCTACCTGATTCACTGGCCAGTTCCTGGCTGCTACCTGAGCACCTGGAAAGAACTGGAAAAAATCCTGGAATCCGGGCGTGCTTTGAGTATCGGCGTCAGCAATTTTGACATCCGGCATCTGGAAGAGCTCCGTAAAATTTCCGGAATTATCCCGGCTGTAAATCAGATTGAATGTCATCCCCTGTGTTATCCATCCGAACTGATCGAATACTGTAAAGCTTTTGGTATTCAGGTACAGGCTTATGCCCCTCTGGCAAGAGGCGCCTATTTTGACAACGATGTCATGTGTGTTCTGGGAACCAAATACGCAAGAACTCCTGCACAGATAGGTCTTCGCTGGGCTGTTCAGAAGGGAATTTCCGTTATCCCGAAATCCAGCAATCCGGAACGCATCCGAAGTAACGGAAATATTTTTGATTTTAATATCGAAGATGAGGACATGGCAATCATTGATACGCTTAATGAAAATCTGCATACTTCTCATGTTCCGGAAGATCTCCGTGACATTCAATTTTAACCAAATCAAGTAAGTCCCCTGCGGGGTTGCGAAAAGCAATAAGCAGTGGGTGGGGACTTGCTTGTATCAGGAAGAGTGCAAGCTCCTCCTGATAAACTGAGGAGCAGTTATTTGGTGTAGAGCTACGTAGCGAAGCGGATTGCGAATATCCGCTTGACTTTTTTTATAATAACGCAAAAAAGATATCTGCCGGATTCTGACTGATCTTCCGGCAGATATCTTTTTATTTTCTAACTGAATTTCCTATATTTGAAACGGACGGATATTTACCTGGCTCATATATTTTCCCAGGGAAGCATCGGCGTTTCCACCTTTTTGTCGCGCAGCATCAGGTCCATTACTGCTTCTGCCGCAGATTTTCCCTCAAAAAGTACTCGGTTTACTTCTGTTATGATAGGCATCTCCACCTCATATTTCTCGGCAAGTTCTCTTGCAGCTCTTGCGGAATAAACACCTTCCACAACCATCTGTACCTTATCCATAGCCTGTTCCATTGTACATCCCTGACCGATCAGATATCCGGCTTTTCGATTACGGCTGTGTACGCTCGCACAGGTTACGATCAGATCACCAATTCCGGAAAGTCCGTAAAACGTTTCCATCTGTGCTCCCATTTTCTTTCCAAGCCTTGCAATCTCCGTGATTCCCCTGGTGATCAGAGCTGCTTTTGTATTGTCTCCATATCCCAATCCGTCAGCGGTACCTGCTGCCAGTGCAATCACATTCTTAAGTGCTCCCCCAAGTTCTACTCCCAGAATATCCGGCGTTGTATACACGCGGAATACAGGACTCATAAAAATACTCTGAAGATATTCTGCAGTCGCCCTTGTACGTGCGCTGACCACGCAGGTCGTAGGAATTCCTTTTCCAACTTCTTCCGCATGACTTGGACCTGAAAGAACTGCCACATCTCCCTCAGGAATTTCTTCCTCAATTACGTCACTGAGTGTTTTCAGTGTTTTTTCTTCGATACCTTTTGCAACATTGACAATCTTCTGACCCTTCCTGATAAATGGTGCCATTTTATGAGCCGTACTTCGAATGTACGGAGAAGCCACTGCCAGCACTGTTACATCAGCACTTTTAATCGCCCGTTCCAGATCTGTCAGAATTTCAATGTCTTCCGGAATCTGCACCCCCGGAAGCCTGTCAGGATTTTCTCTTTTTTCCCGGAGTTTTCGGGCATCCTCCGGTCTTGCCGACCAGAGGAGAACTTCATGGCCGTTATTATACAGCAGGAGCGCCAGAGCCATACCCCAGCTTCCTGAACCCAGTACGCTGATTTTCGCCATAAATCTTACCTCTTATTTTTTATTCTTACTGCTTAAAAACACCTTATTTTCTGTTCCGTGAAGCAGCCTTACAATGTTTGCCCTGTGCCTGTAGAAGGCCATTGCCGTAAGAACTGCCATCACAATATAAAGTTCCATTGTATGTGGCTGATCCATCCCGTATTTTCCCATATGTCCAAAAACAAGGACCAGAATAAAAGCCACCGCATATGCACTAAGAGAGCAAAGCGATACATAATGCGTCGTAAAAAACAATGCAAAAAAGACAACTGCACAGGCAATAAAGATCCGCCAGTCAAAAGCAATGATCATGCCCACAGAAGCTGCAATCCCCTTTCCGCCGCGAAATTCCATGGAAATCGGAAAATTATGTCCGAGGATGCATCCCAGTGCCGCATAAAGAGTAAGAAGCGGAAGGATCGTATTCATGGAATTTCCGTAAACCATTCTCACGATCACAATGGCGAGTACGCACTTCAGGCAGTCTCCCAGTAAAGTAAGCACTCCTGCTTTTTTTCCAAAGGTACGGAATGCATTCGTAGTTCCAGCATTCCCGCTGCCATGCTCTCTGATATCTGTCTTGTGGACTTTTCCTATAATATAACCAGTTTGAAAAAGCCCGCATACATAACCGATAACAAGACAAATAATTCGTTCCATATTTTTATTCCTTTTCCCCGCGCTCGCGGATGATAAATTTCAGAGAAGTTCCGGAGAACCCGAAGGCATCCCTGATCTTGTTCTCCAGATATCTTACATAGGAGAAATGCATCAGTTCCTTGTCATTGACAAAGATCACAAATGTCGGCGGTTTTACCGCAACCTGTGTCATGTAGAAGATCTTCAGTCTTCTACCACGGTCGGACGGCGGCTGCTGGAGAGCAACTGCCTCGGAAAGGATCTCATTGAGAACACCAGTCTGGATACGGAGTGTCTGATTCTCGATAACTGTATCGATATTCTCAAAGAGCTTCGGAAGTCTCTGGCCTGTTTTTGCAGAAATAAAAATAATCTGTGCATACGGCATAAAGGAAAGGATCTGACGGATCTTCTCTGTATGCTTGTAGATGGTCTTGTCATTTTTCTCAATGGCATCCCATTTGTTTACAGCTACAATGATACCTTTTCCTCTGTCATGGGCGATTCCCGCGATCTTTGCATCCTGCTCGGTAACTCCCTCGGAAGCATCGATCACAACTACGACCACATCTGCACGCTCTACAGCTGTTACTGTACGGATAACACTGTAGCGCTCGATCTCTTCTTTTACTTTTCCTTTACGGCGAAGTCCTGCAGTATCAATAAATACATAATCCTTATTGTTCCAGGTAACCTTGGTATCAATGGCATCACGTGTAGTTCCCGCAATGTTGGATACGATCACACGCTCCTCACCAAGAAGTTTGTTGATCAGAGAAGATTTTCCAACGTTTGGCTTTCCTACGATGGCGATCTTCGGGATATCGTCCTGATCTTCCTCCTCGCTCTTATCTGGGAACTCTTTGATCACCTCATCCAGCATATCTCCAAGACCCTGTCTGTTGGCTGCGGAAATTGGGATCGGTTCTCCGATTCCAAGATTATAAAATTCATATACATCCATCATGTACTTCTGATGGCTGTCCACTTTGTTGACTACAAGGCGTACCGGCTTGCCACTGCGACGGAGCATATCTGCCACCTTGGCGTCAGAATCCACAAGCCCCTGGCGGACATCTGTAATAAAAATGATCACATCTGCCGTATCAATGGCGATCTGTGCCTGCTCTCTCATTCTGGAAAGAATAATGTCGCTGCTGTCCGGCTCAATTCCGCCTGTATCGATCAGGGTAAATGTCCGGTCAAGCCATGTGACATCTGCATAAATTCTGTCACGGGTTACTCCTGGTGTATCCTTTACTATGGAAATATTATCACCTGCCAGAGCGTTAAACAGAGTGGATTTGCCTACATTAGGCCTTCCCACTATCGCTACTACTGGTTTGCTCATAAATTTGTCTCCTTCTTGTTGGTTTATGTTTCGGAGGATTGATCACAGCCTCTACCAGATCACGTCCTCCTGTGTCTACAATTACAATTTCTGTTTTCAGTGCCTCAGAAAGTTCTTTAAGTGTCATATCATCCAGAAAAATCTCTTCATCACCTTTCAGCATGCTGCATGGGATCAAAAGCTTTTCTCCCAGGTCAAGGCCGGAAAGCTGTTCTTTCAGATCCTGCCCTGTAATCAGACCGGACACCGTGATCTTTTCACCGAAAAAGCGATTCTCGATGGTCGTGACCGGAATCTGCACATTGGGAAATTTTTTCTTGATTTCTTCTATATAGCGGGCAATAAAAGGCGCCGCCAGTTTTCCTGTGGCGATCCTTCCTGTCACTTTACGGTCGTCACCGGTAAGTTTCTTAAGTGTTTCCTTTACTTCGGTTTCCAGAAGCCTCAGCATTCCCACGCCATTTTCAAGCTGCAGATATCCGTCGTATTCCTCCTCACAGGGAAGTTCCCTTCCAGCCAGAATATACCACTCATCCGAAGCATGGATAAAATGAATCCCGTACTTCTCCACCATGATCTTCTGCCAGCGTTCGATCTGACTCAGGACTTTTTTTGCATCTTCTTTATTAAAAGGCTCCAGAGGATAGAGACCTTTTCTGTATTTGGTAAGTCCTACCGGCACAACAGAAACACTCTGAAGAACCGGAGCATAAGCGGAAAGTTTCTCAAGGCTGTATTCCAGCTCATCCCCGTCATTGACACCTTTGCACAGTACGATCTGTCCGTTCATGGTGATCCCTGCGTTATACAGCATATCCACCTTCTCTAGGGCCTTTCCCGCAAAGCGGTTATGCAGCATTTTGCACCGGAGCTCCGGATTCATTGCCTGGAATGAAATATTGATCGGTTCCAGATGATAGCGGATCACTCGCTCAATATCCTTCTCGCTCATATTGGTAAGCGTCACATAATTTCCCTGAAGAAAGGAAAGCCTGGAATCGTCATCCTTAAAATACAGCGTCTCACGCATATCCGGCGGCATCTGGTCAATAAAACAGAACATGCACTTATTTGAACAGGAACGATAGTCATCCATCAGTCCCCCATTCTCAAATTCTATTCCAAGGTCTTCCTCATATTCCTTCTCTACCTCCAGCTCCCACTCTTCGCCATCGGGCTTCTCTACCAGAAGCACCACAAGCTCTTCATTCATGAGATACCGGTAATCGAAGACATCCTCCACAGGCTGACCGTTTACAGACACAAGTCTGTCGCCCGGTTCCAGCCCCAGCTCCTCGGCAATACTGTCGGGCAGCACCCTGGAAATCATATGCTTTCTTAATTTCATCATTATCTCCCTTTTCTATCCCGTATATAATAACAACTTTGCTCTTAAAAATCAACACTTTGAGAAAACACCTTGACTGACACGTGGGTCTGATGTTATAAATAGACTGAGAATTTTTAATGACATACACTTAGGAGGAATATTATGCCAAACATAGAATTGCTGGAAAAGTCTATGCCTGTTGCCCCGATCCGAATCGCCGCACTTGCCGGATGCCGCGAACTGGCCGAGGAGGTTGACAAAAAGCTGGTTAAATTCCGTAAAGAACTTGTAGCAGCCAAGAAATCCACCATTATCCCACAGGGCTATGCAGAGAAATCTTTCCTTGTAGACTGCGAATGCCCGCGTTTCGGAACCGGTGAAGGTAAAGGTTACATCAAAGAATCCGTTCGTGGTACAGACCTTTACATTATGGTAGATGTGACCAATTACAGCCTTACTTACAGCGTATGCGGCCACGAGAACCACATGTCTCCGGACGACCATTACCAGGATCTGAAGAGAATTATCTCCGCAGCCACCGGTAAAGCACACCGTATCAACGTTATTATGCCATTCCTTTACGAGGGACGTCAGCACAGACGTACCAAGAGAGAATCTCTCGACTGTGCACTTGCACTTCGCGAGTTAAGCGCAATGGGTGTTTCCAACATCATCACTTTTGATGCTCATGATCCACGTGTGCAGAACTCTATTCCGCTGAAAGGCTTTGATAACTTTTTCCCGACATACCAGTTCCTGAAAGCACTGGTCAAAAATGTCCCGGATTTCAAACTCGACAATGATCACCTCATGATCATCAGCCCGGATGAAGGCGCTATGTCACGTGCTGTATATTTCTCCAATATCCTTGGAGTTGATATGGGTATGTTCTACAAACGCCGTGATTACTCCACTGTTGTCAATGGCAAGAACCCGATCGTTGCTCATGAATTCCTCGGAGATTCCGTAGAGGGCAAAGATGTTGTCATCATCGACGATATGATCTCTTCCGGAGAAAGCATGCTGGATGTTGCCCGTCAGCTGAAAGAGCGTAAAGCCGGACGTGTATTCGTCTGCACAACCTACGGTCTGTTTACAGACGGCGTAGCTAAATTTGACGAATATTACGAAAAAGGCTGGCTGGACAGAGTCATCACAACCAACCTTAACTACCGTATTCCGGAACTTCTCGACCGTCCATACTATATCGAAGCAAATATGAGCAAATATCTTGCAAGTATCATCGATATCATCAACCATGATGTATCTGTCGAGAAGGTTCGTTCCAGCAACGAAAAGATCATGGATCTCATGAAAAAAGTCAACGAACAGTAAGAAATGCTCCCAGGTTTCCACGTTTCCCGTGAGAAGCCCTGTGCGAATAAAGAAAGAGCGGATTACAGCAGGTGCAGATGCCCGGCATGGAAATCCGCTCTTCTTTTATGCCTGCATCCAGAAAGATCCTTCGGTTCGCCTCCCACAGATTCAGCTGATATTTTCCATCTGGTTTCTCATAAAAAAGTACATCCCAGTATTTTTCTTCAAATGCTTCTTTAAACTGATCGATCACATCTTCACTGACTTCATAACAGTTCTGACAGATAGACGGACCGATGGCTGCGTAAAGTTCTGAAGGGTCTGTCTGAAATTCCTCAGCCATTTTTTCCACTGTCACTTTACCGATCTTTCCTACGGTGCCTCTCCAGCCGGAGTGAGATAGTCCCACCGCTTTATGTACAGGATCTACAAAGAAAAGCGGTACACAGTCCGCATAAAAGGTTGCCAGCACCAATCCTGGCACATTGGTGATCATTCCATCCACATCCGTATAAGGCCTCGGTTTTGTGATTCCATTTCCCCTGTCTGTTTCCGTGACCACATGCACATTGGTGGTATGTGTCTGATCAGAAGTTACGATATCTCCCATGGAAAATCCCATAGCATCAGAGAGTCTGCGGTAATTTTCCCGCACTGCATCCTCGTTATCTCCTCTTGTAAAGCTTAAATTCATGGATTCATAAATTCCCTGACTCACTCCGCCCAGACGGGTACTGAAGCCATGTACGATCCCGGGAATTTTCTCAAAAGCAGGATACGTCAGCCACGTAACCCCGTTCTTCTGATTTACATTCATTAATTGCTTATCTTTATACCATTTTATTTTCATATTATGTAACCAGCCCTTTCATCTGCAAAAATCAAAAGCATTTTTTATCCAGTGGATTTTTTCTCCGTCAATTCCCACTACATCAAAACGGCAGGGAGGAAATTCCCGGTATCCATGTACAGCCAGGTAAAACATTGCCACTCTGCTGATGATCCGCTGTTTTTCTCTCCCTACCGCCGCAAAAGAACTTCCACTTCTTCCGTTCTTTCTGTATTTCACTTCTACAAATACCAGATATCTTTCATCTTGTGCAATGAGATCAATCTCACCGCTTCGACAGCGAAAATTTTTTTCCCTGATCTGCAGTCCCCTCTTTTCCAGGAACACTGCCGCAATTTCCTCATAATAACTGCCCTTCTGTCTTTTATTTTCTTTCAGAAAAACATAACCTTTCTGTTTTTGATGTCGGTATCTTAAGTATCTTATCCGTTATACAAAATGTGTGATAAACGTTTTCCGGTGTATCGGACTTGGCCCGTATTTCTTCAGTGCTTCAATATGTGCTGCAGATCCGTAACCCTTGTTAGAGGCAAATCCATACTCCGGAAGAACTTTGTCATATTCTTCCATCATCCGGTCTCTGGTCACCTTTGCCACAATACTTGCCGCTGCAATGGATACGCTTTTTGCATCGCCCTTGATAATGGGTACCTGAGGGATCTGAACCTCCGGTATGGTAACTGCATCGTTCAAAAACAGCTGTGGCTGCACAGAAAGTTTGCTTATCGCCTGACGCATTGCCTCATAGGTTGCCTGCAGGATATTGATCTCATCAATTCTTTCCGGACTTGCCATTCCGATTCCAACAGAAACTGCACCTTCCAGGATCACATCATACAGCTCTTCTCTCTTTTTGGCTGTAAGCTTCTTGGAATCATTCAGCCATAAAATATCGCAGTCTTTCGGAAGGATCACCGCACAGGCTACAACCGGGCCGGCAAGCGGTCCTCTTCCCACTTCATCGATCCCGCAGAGATACCCAAGATGCTCATATTTATGTTCATATTCTTTCATGATTTCTGTGCGCGCACGTTCATTTTCCAGTGCCTGGAGCTTTTTACGATACTGCTGGATCAGTTTCTGTACACCGCTTCTTTCATCGTTTTCATAATGCTGAAAAAGGGCGTTGTATTCGCCCTCCTTCGCTGACGCAAAATGCGCCCTGATATCTTTCATTGTTTCCATTATGCTTCCTCTGTTCCTTTCGGAAATTCCAACGTTACTTTTCCAAGTTTTCCGGAACGGAATTCTTCCAGCAAAAGACGGGATGCTTTTTCATAATCAAGTTCTTCACCTTTTTTCAGACATCCTCTCGCTTTTGCAACTGCAGTAAGGATATCCAGCGGTTTCTGTCCTTCTTCCACGCTGTATCTCTCTTTGAGTGCTGCCGGGTAAAATTCCTGCAGATATCCGATCAGACCCAGGGCAAGCTCCTCAATATTCAGAATATCATCCTTTATAGAACCGATATAGGCAAGACGCATTCCAACTTCCTGATCTTCAAATTTGGGCCAGAGAATTCCTGGTGTGTCCAGAAGTTCCACACTTTTATTCAGACGGATCCACTGTTTTCCCTTCGTAACTCCCGGTTTATTTCCAGTCTTGGCACATGCTTTTCCTGCAAAAGTGTTAATAAATGTTGATTTTCCAACATTCGGGATGCCTGCTACCATGGCACGTACCGGACGGTTTTTGATTCCTCTTCTTCTGTCCCGCTCTGTCTTTTCCTTACATGCTTCTGTAATTGCCGCAGAAACAGCTTTCATGGAGCCTTTATTACGGGAATCGATACTTACCGCATAGATCCCTTTTTCTTTGAAATATTCCATCCAGGCACGGTTCTGTCTCTCATCGGCAAGGTCTGCTTTATTGAGAAGGATCATACGTGCCTTGTTTTTTCCGAGTTCATCAATATCCGGATTGCGGCTGGAAAGCGGAACCCTTGCATCTACAAGCTCAATGATCAGATCGATCAGCTTGATATCTTCCTGCATCTGGCGTTTCGCCTTTGTCATATGGCCTGGATACCACTGTACGTTCATAATTCACCTCATTTTTTATCTGATAAAACCTATTTTACTTTTGGGAGAAACTGTAAACCATATCTTCCCTACAATATATTTCTTGCTGATATTTCCAATATCGCTGAAACGGCTGTCCTCGCTGTTATTCCGATTATCTCCCAGAACAAAATACTCTCCACTTTCCAGTGTGATAGCACTGTCTGCAAGTCCGCCATCTGCGATTTCCTGATAAGCACCATTCTCTTCGTAAACATTTCCATTAATGTAGATCTGGCCTTCTTTTATCTGAACTGTTTCGCCTGGAAGGCCGATCACACGTCGGATATGCAAAGCCGCATCATCACTGGCACTTGTTTTAAAAACAATTACATCCCCACGTTTCGGAGATTTTATCTTATACAATGCTCTGTTTACAAAGAATTTCTGGCCTACCGAATACGTAGGTTCCATAGCACTCTCCTGCAATGTCACAGTCTGAAATGCAGAAATCGCAACCAGCACAGCAAATACCAGCGTTACGATAATCTCAAATACCCACTTGACGATCCCTCTTGTGCGGTCATCCCGAAGTCTTTCCCTTGCTTCGGAAACAGCTCGGCTTTCTTTCAGATCTTCAATTTTTCTCTTCTTATTTAATCCCATATTCTATCCCCTGTATGCATCATTATTTTGCATACCTCTTGATGTAAAAAGAGGGACAATAGCAAATGTTATTGTCCCTGCCTCTTTACTTATGAAATTATTTTACAAGCTCTTTAACCTTAGCTGCTTTACCTACGCGATCTCTCAGGTAGTTCAGTTTCGCACGGCGTACTTTACCATGACGGATAACTTCAACCTTAACTACGTGTGGGGAATGAAGCGGCCATGTTTTCTCAACACCTACACCGTTGGAGCTCTTTCTTACTGTGAAAGTCTCTCTTGTACTTCCACCCTGTCTCTTAAGTACTGTACCCTCGAAGATCTGAACACGCTCACGTGTTCCCTCTTTGATCAGTGCGTGTACTCTTACTGTGTCTCCTACGCGGAACTGCGGTACTTCAGCTTTCAGCTGAGCGGACTCAATGTTCTTAATAATTTCGTTCATGTCTTTCTCTCCTTAATTATACTGGATGTTCTTAATACGCATGTGGTAACAGAGGACCATCTTTTTTCACAACATAAGTGATTATACACTAGATAATATTCTATTGCAAGAACTTTTTTCCTGAATTTTCGAGTTTGTTTACCAGCAAAGTACCTCATGTCCTGTCTCTGTGACAAGCACCATGATCTCCCATTGCGCAGACGGCAGGCCATCTTCTGTCCGCACTGTCCAGTCGTCAATCTCATCTGTATAAATTTCGTCAGATCCCATATTAACCATTGGTTCAATGGTAAAGATCATTCCCGGTACCATGAGTACACCTGTATCTTCTTTGGAAGTGTAACTTACCCACGGATCTTCGTGAAACTCAAGACCTACCCCATGTCCGCCGATTTCTCTGACAACTGTGTATCCATTCTCCACTGCGTGCTTGTGCACAGCACTTCCCATATTTCCGATCGGTGTCCATGGTTTTACCTGCTCAAGGCCAAGCTCTACACATTCTTTTGTCACACGGACAAGTTTTTCCTTCTCCGGGCTTACCTCTCCGATACAGAACATACGGGAGGAATCAGAAAAATATCCCTGATAGATGGTAGATACATCTACATTGACAATATCTCCTTCTTTTAAAACGATCTCTTCATCCGGGATTCCATGGCATACTACCTCGTTGATCGATGTGCATACGCTCTTTGGAAAACCTTCATAATTAAGTGGTGCCGGAATTCCACCATGACGTACCGTTTCTTCATGTACCCAGTCATCAATCTGCTGTGTGGTCACACCCGGTCCGATATGCTCTGCAACATAATCAAGAACTGCGATATTGATCTTACAGCTCTCTTTGATCTTTTCAATCTGTGCAGGTGTTTTAATCAGATCATGGTCAAGAACTGCATATCCTTTCTTTTTCATAAGTTCCATTTTTTCATCAAATGCTTCATGGCATTTTTTATATTTCTTTCCGCTTCCGCACCAGCACGGATCGTTTCTTTCAATTTTCTTTGCCATTTCTTTTCTCTCCTTTTGCAGTCTGACTCTCTGCTTTTTCTTTTGTATTTTACACAGGACATGAAGTGCTTTCTATTCAGCTGCATAACATCTGCCTGTTATATTCCTGCAGATCAATCTCTGCCTGATTTATCATAGCACAACTTTCATTTATAGAAAAGTACTCTTTGTGTTTTTGGTTTGTTTTATTTAACTTTTATGTTACTAATAATGTCGATTTTTTTCGAATTATATGAAGTTTATTGTTTTTTCAAAAACTTCGATTATAATAAAGTTATAAAATTTGTCTGTGGAAGGAGATTTACAAATGAAAAAGCTGAAACAATTATTACTTATCTTAGTATTGTCTCTGTCTTTAACTTCACCTGCTGTCATCCCGGCTATGGGAACAACTACCGTTTCTGCCGCCACTGTCAGGAAATCATCTCTCAGTAATTCAAAACTTACCATTTATACAGGAAAGTCTGTACTCTTAAAGGTAAATGGAACTTCTGGCAAAGTTAAATGGATTAGTCAGAATAAACGTATTGTGACCGTAGATTCCAAAGGTAAAGTCACTGCCAGGGGTGTCGGAAAGACCATCATTTTTGCCAAAACCGGGAACTATACATTACGCTGTCAGATTACTGTAAAAAAGAAAGTCGCTTCCAGGCCTCAGGTTCAGTCTTCCGTGTGGATTCCAGCTACAGGAAAAAAATATCATCGAATTCCAAACTGTGGAAATATGAATCCAAATCGAGCGCATAAGGTTACTCTTAGTCAGGCAAAACAGCGTGGCTATACTGCATGCAAAAACTGTTACCGATAAATAAACATAAAAAAGACCGCTGATTTATCTTTATCATGTATCTCTTATAAAGATAGGTCCGCGATCTTTTTATTATGTCCTATTATATGTAAATTATTTCTCTACTGCCGGCTGACGGTTACCCCCGGTAGCCATTACCCTCATTCTTCCAAGTGCACTGGATACTGCTGGTATGGAAATCACTGCAATTGTGAGTACTCCTTCCAGAAGAATATAGCTGTAATTGTAAATGATCGGATATAATGCTGTCAGAGACTTCGGAAAATTATCCGGCATATAATCCATCCAGTATAGATATCCGCCGAGCGCATGGAACGCACCCCTTGCCAGGATTGCTACAATGTAGGCTTTCAGAAGACCATATTTTTTTGATTTTGTAAATAATCCGGAAAATCCCATTGTCTCTCCTCCTTATGCCTAAATCGAGTTCAATGGTTAATGTTCAGGCTTCTTTGGTCTTACCCATTGTAGCATATGGAGAGATGAATGTAAATGAGGGGTGTGGGAAAACTTTTTTGTATGTGACGGTATGCATGTGACAAAAACGGGAGAGAAATCTGTATGTTGATTTCTCTCCCGTTTTACTCTTTCCCTTGTAGCTTGAAAACTACATACATGTGTTTGTTGATGGTTAATCATTTTTGTTGAATCAATTTTTAACCTGCGTGCCGATTTGCCTTTTTTCACGGGCTCGCAGCTAAAGCTGCATCGCCTGTTTTTTTAGGCTACTCCAGCGGGGATCATCTCACGACTCCGTCGTTCGATGTCATTTGCTTCGCAAATGTTCAAGTCAGCTAATGCTCATACGTCCACAAGCAAGCTTGCTCCCGTATGACCCTTACCTGCCTTGCCCGCTTCCTCGGCTGGTTGGTCAAGCCCTCACCCGATTAGTAACAGTCAGCTCCATGTGTTACCACACTTC
>NZ_JAAIUN010000097.1:0-623 GCF_013317245.1 Blautia sp. MSK.20.85 | reverse complement strand
TGCTTGACCTTTCGCTTCATCACCCTAGCGTAGGTGATGCGGTCTCTTGATTCTCTGTCTTTAGATACTCACGTATCTTCCGACATGTGTTTGATTACTCTGTTCATAACAGATAAATCGATGTCTTCCTATCTTTGCGTTTGCATTAATTTCTTAATACTTTGCGTTTAAGGATATTTGATTAACTTAATCAAATCTCATGTATGCAGTTTTCAAGGTACAATATATTGGGCTTTATTACTTAAAACCCAATGGGCTTAAGTGGACCTTTGCCCTATGGCTCATGATTATGAACTTTACGGGGTTCTGGTTCATTTAAACCAGTGGGCTTAAGTGGACTCGAACCACCGACCTCACGCTTATCAGGCGTGCGCTCTAACCAGCTGAGCTATAAGCCCATCTTGAAATCTTTCGATTTCAGTGGAGATGAAGAGATTCGAACTCTCGACCCCCTGCTTGCAAGGCAGGTGCTCTCCCAACTGAGCTACATCCCCATTTGATCTGGCAGCCACCTGCTCTCCCACACCGTCTCCAGTGCAGTACCATCGGCCGCTTAGGTCTTAACCGTCGTGTTCGGGATGGGAACGGGTGTGTCCCCTAAGCGCATCGCTACCAGAAATATC
>NZ_JAAIUN010000096.1:0-641 GCF_013317245.1 Blautia sp. MSK.20.85 | reverse complement strand
TGCTGATGAAATTTTCTTGGACAAATCCAGGCTATACATATTGTATACCAGATTCTGCAATGCTACATTCATTCCACCAGTCATTCCGCTGCTTGCTGCACTGTCATAGCTGTCATTAATCGAAATAAATCGAATCTGTAGAAGTGGGAAAATATATTCAATATAAAATCCAACTTCCAGATAGTCTCTTCCGAATCTGGAAAAATCTTTTACAACTACACAGCCGATTTCTCCACTTTTCATGTCATCCTGCAGCTGTTGAAATCCCTGCCTTTTAAAATGAGTACCGCTGACACCGTCATCCACATATTCCAGGATATCTGCCTCAGCAACACCCAACTGATCAATCACAAATGATTTTAACAGAATTCTCTGAGAAGTTACACTGTCGCTCTCTTTTTTGGCTCTGCCATCTACATTGTCATCTTCTGCGGATAAACGGATGTAAACAGCTGTTTTTCTATGATCTGTCATCTTGACTGCGCCTCCTTCTCTTTCTTTAATTTCTGTAAATCTGCAAACTGATCGTCATATACCAGCTTGATCTCATAATCATACTTACCATGGATAATAATTGAATCCACAAAGGCATCTGCCATTTCTTTTGTCAGCTTACGCTTTGACATATAAGTATGTATCAC
>NZ_JAAIUN010000095.1:0-684 GCF_013317245.1 Blautia sp. MSK.20.85 | reverse complement strand
GTGAACTACTCGGCAACTGAGTTACCAGAGCATCTGAATTAAGGCGGGATACCGCCTTTTCAGGGTGCGTCCATGACACCACTACTGTTTGCTCTTTAGAGCTATACAGCTACTTTTATTATTTCTGGCGTTTTTAGTCCGGTTACGGACAGTTCCTTTTTCTCTCCGGATACGGAGAGATATTTTCTCAGGATGTTATATGCACCTACAGCATCTGCGTTATACTTCCGGTTTCTGTCCCTGTACAGTCCCCTTTGTTTTCGGTTGCATGGCTGTGCATATCTTTTTTCCACCTCTGGTGACAGCGGACTGCACTGGCTGGTATAGCTTTCTTCCTGTCTTACAAAACGGATCCCGTACATCTTAAGCTTATATTCCATCATGCTATAGAGCCTGTTATACGGCAGATTGTGGAACTTCTGGTTTGTTCTGTGTCCCAGGTCTTTTCCTTTCCGGATATTCCGGATATCCCCTGCCACAACACAGGTAATTCCCTGTTCACGGCAGTATTTTGCAAAGTATCTTGTGATCTTGTGTAGATAATCCGTTACCGAGTTCTGCTTTTTCTGATATAATCTGCGAATATGTTTTGATGTGACTGGATGTTTTATTCCCTTCACAGACTGCTGTCCATACCATTGTGCCTGCACCCTTGCAATCTCTTTATGAAAATATCTTTCCAAT
>NZ_JAAIUN010000094.1:0-696 GCF_013317245.1 Blautia sp. MSK.20.85 | reverse complement strand
TTGTGCAAAAGAAATGGCTGCAATGAAGAAAACGGAAGAATACGGATTTTTAAAGGAAGTAGATAGTATCGCATTACAACAATCGCTCAGGCACCTTGATATGGCATTTCAGAACTTTTTCAAACAGCTGAAAACAGGTTTTCCAAGGTTCAAATCAAAAAAGCAGAATAAAAACAGCTATTCTACGGTCTGCATCAATGGGAACATAACGATATCTAACGGATATTTGAAATTGCCTAAGATTGGACAAGTCCGCTTAAAACAGCACAGGATTATTCCAGAGGAATATAGACTGAAATCAGTAACAGTAAGTCAGACACCAAGCGGAAAATACTATGCAAGTATTCTTTTTGAGTATGAAGATCAAGTACAGGAAAGGGAAATGCAAAAGTTTTTAGGTATGGATTTTTCCATGCACGAATTGTATCGTGACAGTAACGGTAAGGAGCCAGCCTATCCGAAGTATTACAGAAATGCGGAGAAAAAATTAGCGAGAGAACAACGCAGGCTTTCCAAAATGCAGAAAGGTTCAAGCAATCGTAATAAGCAGAGGATTAAGGTGACAAAACTTCATGAAAAGGTTTCCAATCAAAGAAAAGACTTCCTGCATAAGCAGTCAAGGCAGATAGCCAATGATTATGATTGTGTATGTATAGAAGATTTGGATATGAAAGCAATGTCACAGTCGCTGAATTT
>NZ_JAAIUN010000093.1:0-714 GCF_013317245.1 Blautia sp. MSK.20.85 | reverse complement strand
ATCAGGTAGTAGAGAGCTGGACTTCCACAGAGGAAGCACACTATATCGAAAAACTTCCAATCGGTAAATATACCTTACGTGAAGAGCAGGCACCGAAAGGATATCTTCTGACATCGGATGTTAGTTTTGAAGTAAAGGATACTGGAAAGATCCAGAAAGTAGCTATGAAAGATGACACTGCCAAGGGAAAAGTGATTCTCAATAAGACAGATAAATCATCAGGAGAACCGCTGAAAGGGGTAGAATTTGAACTTCGTGACAGCAAAGGAAAAGTTCTGGAAACCTTAAAGACAGATGCTGCCGGTCATGCAGAAAGTAAGCTGTATGAGATTGCCACATTTAAGAACGGCAAATATGATACCGCTATCAAGTATTATCTGGTGGAAACAAAGACACTGGACGGATACACACTGGATCAGACCAAGCATGAAGTGACATTTGCCTATGCAGATGACAGTACACCGGTTGTAGAAGTTACCTTTAATCTGACAAATGAGAAACCGGAAGTTCCAGAAACACCGAACACACCACAATCCCATGAAGAGACAAAGGTATCAAACGCACCGAAAACAGGTGACAGCACGAATATCTGGCTGCCGATCCTGCTTCTTGTAATCTCCACAGGAGGTATGGCAGGACTGTATATCAGCAGGAAAAGGAAATAAGGAAACTAAAACCAACGGTTATGATTGGGAGCTTCTATGTGAGGCTCCC